>JAATGA010000302.1 GCA_015654855.1 Rhodobacterales bacterium | reverse complement strand
GCTGTACTGCGATCTGGTCAGCCGTGCCGCCCTGGATGGCATGACGGCCCAAATGGGCGCGGCCGGCATCGATCTGGGCGCGCTGGACGAAGCACCGGTTGAAGAGGCCGTCGAAGAAGCGGCTTCCGAAACGATTGGCGCCTGATCCTGTCGCATGACCTTTACCCGGCGGGGTTAACCCCGCCGGGCAACCGATTTTCGGGAGAGATAAGATGAGCACGATCACCGCCGCGATGGTGAAGGAACTGCGCGAATCCACCGGCGCAGGCATGATGGACGCCAAAAAGGCGCTGACCGAGAATGATGGCGACATGGATGCCGCCGTCGACTGGCTGCGCACCAAGGGCCTGGCGAAAGCCGCCAAAAAGGCCGACCGCGTGACCGCCGAGGGCCTGATCGGCGTTTCGGTCGCCGACGGCCGTGGCGTCGCGGTCGAGATCAACTCGGAAACCGATTTCGTTGCCAAGAACGGCGACTTCCAGACCCTGGTGCGCGAAATCACCAAGGTCGCGCTGCAAACCGGCGAGTCGGTCGAGGTCGTCCGCGCCGCCGATCTGAACGGCGAAACCGTCGACACCGTGCTGGGCAATGCCATCGCGCGCATCGGCGAGAACCTGACGCTGCGCCGCCTGCATGTGCTGGAGGGCGACACCGTCGTCTCCTATGTTCACAACGCGGCCGCCGAGGGGATGGGCAAGATCGGCGTGCTGGTCGCGCTGAACGGCCCCGCCGAAAAGGCGAAGGAAATCGGCAAGCAGTTCGCGATGCACATCGCCGCGACCAACCCGCTGTCGCTGTCGGAAGCCACCCTCGATCCGTCGATCGTCGAGCGTGAACTGGCCGTGCAGACCGCCAAGGCGCTGGAAGAGAACGCGACCTCGGCCAAGCCTAAGCCCGAGCAGGTGATCCACAACAACATCATCCCGGGCCGGATGAAGAAGTTCCTCGCCGAGAACACGCTGCTTGGCCAGGCCTTCGTCATCAACCCCGACCTGACGGTCGAGGCTGCGGCGAAAGAGGCGGGTGTCGAGATCACCGGCTATGCCCGCGTCGCCGTCGGCGAAGGCATCGAGAAGAAGACCGAAGACTTCGCCGCCGAAGTCGCCAAGGTTCTGCAAGGCTGATTGCCGCGCGGCCCCTCGCGGGGGGCGCGGATCGGAACACGAGGCCCCGGGGGAAACTCCGGGGCCTTCGCTTTTGGCGGGCGGCTGCGGTTTGGGGCGGTCTGCGGCTGTCGCCGCCAGATGTGCCCTTCGCCCGGCGTAGCGGTCGGTCGCGGTCCGGGGATGATGCGCGGTATTCTGTCCGGATCGCGGTCCGGCGTCGCAGCGGGGCGCTCAGCTCCGGTCCGGCATCGCCGCGCGGCTCTGGGGCCGGTCGCTCTGGAACATCAGTTTCAGCAGCGTCGCCTTCGCCACCGCCTGGGCCGTGGTGTCGACGCCAAGCGCCTCGCGCGCCAGGCGCATATGCTTTTCCACCATCGCCGGCGAGATCGCCATGATCGCGGCGATGTCGCGCGTGGTCTTGCCGTCGGCGACCCATTCCAGCGCCTCGCGCTGGCGCGGGGTCAGCGTCATCCGGCGCGGTGCGGGCAGTTGCGCCAGCTTCAGGTGCATCGCATGGGCGACGGCATGGAGCGCCTCGCCCTCATGGTCAAAGATGCGGTCCACCGCGTCGAGGTCCAGCCCCGGATCGGCGATCAGGCCGAGCGCCCCCTTTTCCCGCCGCGAATTGGCCGGAAAGCTGATGGTCAGCCCGGCGATCACGCCGATGCCCAGGTTCTCGCGCACCGCCTCGGCCTCGTCCGGGGTCAGGCGACCGGCCTCGTAGTCTTCCTGCACCCAACGCCAGGTGCAGATCCCGACATTGGCGATGGCCCAGTGGAACAGCGGCGTCCGCGCGAAGAAGTCGTTGCGGAAATAGCGTTGCTCGAACTGCGCCCCGGCCGTGGACAGAAACAGCGCGTCGTGAACGTCGCCATAGGACCGTTCCGAACGGAACCGGGTCAGCCCGTAATTCGCCCGCGCGAATCCCGCCGCGGCGAACCGCTGCGTGGCGAGCGACCAGTCATTCTCCACATCCCCGGCGGCGGCGATGCGGTTGATCAGACCCAGATCGGTCACGCCGCGCGCGCGCTGCCAGGGCTTTGGAAAAGAACGGACATCGCAACACCTGGCCCTGTGACCGGAACATAGCGGGCAAGCTATCCTGCCCGCGCGCCGGCGTCGAGACGTGGCGCGCGAAAGCCCCGGATCCGCGCCCCGGGTTTCCGGTGTGTCCCGACCGCTGCGCGGCCGTCCGGGAATGCTCAGCCAAGCAAAATCACCGCCCAGGCGAGGCCCCCGGCCAGTGCCGCCAGCGCCACGCAGGCGCTGCCGCAATCCTTGGCCTTGCGGGCCAGCGCCGAGGGTTCGGGGCTGACCAGATCGACGACGCTTTCCACGGCGGTATTGGCGAGTTCCGCGGCCAGAACCAGCAGGCCAAGCGCGAGGATCAGCGCCCGCTCGCCCGTCGAAAGGTCGAGCATCAGCGCCAGCGCCGCCGACAGAATATTGACCAGCGTCCATTGCCGCAGCGACTTTTCCGTCGCCCATGCCGCCGTCCAGCCTTGCCAGGACCATCGGCAGGTGTTGCGGAACCGCTGCCATTCACTTTGCACGAACGCCCTCACCGCTGCCCTCCCCTGCACCGACGGCAGAAGGTAATGCAGGATCGGGGCGAATGGGAACGGCCTGGCGTCACGATTTCTTAAAGAATGCCGCGCGGTGTGCCCTGGCCGGGTGGGCGTCCCGCCGCTGCCGGACCTCAGCCCCCGGCGTTGTGCGCGGCCAGCCAGGCGCGCACGCAGGTGACGACATGGGCGAAGCGGTCGCCGCCCAGATGCACGCCGCCATACCAGCGGGTGACGACGATGATGTGGTCGGTCAGCCCCTCGCGCTCCAGCATCCGCAGGATCACCGCCGCCGCGCCGGATTCGCCGTCGTCGTTGCGCTGCGGTCCCTCGGCGGTCAGCACGCAGGCCCAGGTGTTATGGGTGGCCCTGGCGAATTTCTTCGCGCGTTTCAACTCGCGCAGGAAGGCGTCGATCCCGGCAAGGCCGGCGACCGGTCCGCCCGACACTGCATAGCGCGACCCACGGTCGCGCACGACATCCACGATCTGCAACATGGGTCCGGGCTTAACGCAGATCGGCGGCACGGAAAAGACCGGCCCCGCAGCCGGTCGGTCGTCGGGCCGGCGTTACCCGGTGGTCCCCACAGCCCTTACGGCTATGCCGCAACCATGTGCCTGCGGCGTAACGCGATCCGCCGCGCGGGACGGGCGAGGTTCAGCCCTCGGCGCGCAGGGCTTCGAGCGCGTCGTGGTTCGGGCAGAAGGCGGGGATCGGCTGATCCTCGACAGAGCGGGCCAGCCAGACGAGGCATTCCCCGCCATGCGCGCAGCCGATGCAGCGATCGACCATCTCCGCCAACTCGCCGCGCGACAGCCAGCCTTCGACCACCGCCTCGGTCAGGTTGACCCCGGCGCAACGCGCCATGCCCCGCGCCAGCCCGAACGCGCCGGGCGCACCCACATATCCGATCATCGCATTTCTCCGCTTCACCCTGCGGCGATGCTCGGCGCAAAATACCAGGAATTCCTTGATCGGGATCAACGCGGCGGGCGCGGCACGGGCATGTCGCGCGATTTACGCGGGCGCAGGGGGCCTGCCGCGTCAGCTTCCCGCGCCGGTCAGCCGGGCTTGCACGCGGCGAACGACGGTTTGCCGCTGCGCATTGGCCGGATGGCTGCCGAGGAACCTGTCGCCTGGATCCGGCAGCCGGTCGAAGAATGCGGTCCCGCGCACCGCATCATATCCGGCCCGAATCGCGATCTCGGCGCCGAGCGCATCGGCCTCCAGCTCGAATTCCTTGGAATAGCCCCGCGCGCCAAGCGTTGCGCCCGCCTGTTGACCGGCCTCGATCGCCGCCTGGCCGCCCCCCGTGGCCGCCGCCAGGATGCCGCCGAGGATCGCCCCGGTCATCGCGGTGCGCCGCGTCTGCGGAATATGTCCGAGGATATGGTGGCTCGCCTCATGTCCGATGACAAAGGCCAGTTCGTCGGCGTTGCGCGCATCGGCGATCAGCGCCAGGGTGAAGCCCAGTACCGGCTGACCATCCTCGTCCAGCGTCTGGAAGGCGTTGGGGGGCTGGCCCTGGCGGTCGTCGACGACGATGCGGAAATCGCAGCGCACGCCCCGCGTCCGCTCGCGGCACATCCGCTCGGCCAGGGGTTCGATCCGCCCGACCACGGTGACGAAATTGCGCGCCGCCGCATTCGGGCTGAGCCGCGCGCCGGCGGTCGTCTGCGCGACCGGCGCGGGGGCCGTCACCGGCGCCTGCGCCACCGGCTGGACACAGCCCGCGAGCGTCAGCGCAAACGTCAGAACCAGCCAGACCCGTGCGATCATATTGTCATTCCCCGACCCGTCGCCCCGTCCTATCAGAAGGCGGCGCGGCGAAAAGCCCCGACCCGACGGCTCGCGCGAAAGTCACCGCGACAGGTGGTTGAGTGCTGCGGCTCTGCGGCATAGCATCGGTTCCATGTTTACAATCGAGCACGAATTCGACGCCACCGTCATCACCCTCGTCGACGAGGAAGGCCCTCCCTTGCAGGAGGACGTGACCATCGAGGCGTTCGAGGATTGCGTCGTGCTGCGTCAGACGGATCCACAAACCGACGAGGTGGTGTCGATCACCCTGTCGATGATCCAGGTCCGCGACCTGGCCGCCGCGCTCGACCTGCCCGAGGGCAGCTATCGGCTGTCGCGCAAGCCGGGCTGATCCGGTTTCGGGCGGGTCTGCCTTTGCGATAACCTGCGCCTTCGCGACTGGCGGTCAGCCGTTCGCGCCGGATTCGGTCCGCCGCCAGCCCTCGATCTTGCGATAAAGCGTCGAAGGCGAGATCTCCAGCTCGCGCGCGGCGCGCGGGACCGAGCCGCCGTTGCGACTCAGCGCGGCCTCGATCGCCAGCCGCTCGATCCGCGCAAGGCTCATGCCGGCCAGCGCCGGCAGCCCGGCGGAGAGGGAGGGCGTGCCGGGTTCGCCCGCCGGTTCGTCGGGAATCATCGGCGCACCGGCCGCGCCTTCCAGCGTGTCGGGCAGCATGTCGCGGGTGACGGTCCCGCCCTCGTTCAGCACCACGACGTTGCGGATCACGTTCAGCAACTGGCGCACGTTGCCGGGCCAGCTCAGCCGGCGGAAAAGGTCGCGCACCTCGGGGTCGAACCCGTCGAACCGCCGCCCCTCTTCCTCGGAAAACCGGGCGAGTGCGGCCTCGGCGATCTCGATCACGTCGTCGCCGCGTTCGCGCAACGGGGGCAGGCGCAGCGGCACGACATAAAGGCGATAGAACAGGTCCTCGCGGAAATTGCCGCGGCGCACCTCGACCGCCGGGTCGCGGTTGGTGGCGCACAGGATGCGGACATCGACCTTTTGCGGCCGCACCGCGCCCACCGGCTGCACCATCGAGGTCTGAAGGAAGCGCAGGAACTTCGTCTGAAGCTGCGGGGCCATCTCGCACACCTCGTCGAGAAACAGCGTGCCGCCGTCGGCCAGGCTCGCGGCGCCGGGCTTGTCTGTCACGGCGCCGGTGAAGGAGCCGCGCACATGGCCGAACACCTCGGATTCCAGCAGATCGACCGGGATCGCCCCGCAGTTCAGCGCGATGAACGGACCGGCCGCGCGGGGGGAGGCGGCGTGGACAGCCTCGGCCGCCAGTTCCTTGCCGGTGCCGCTTTCGCCGGTGATGAAGACTGTGGCCTGCGAGCGCGCCACCGATCTGATGCGGGCATGGATGCGCGCCATCACGGCAGAGCTTCCGACGGCGCCGGGGTCGCGCCGGGCGGGGGCAGCGGGGGCGTGACGGACCTGGGCTTCGTTCATGCTTTGCGTTACCGGGCGGCGGGCCGAAGCGGCTCCCGCGTCAAGTCTTGCCCGCCGGGAGGGGTTGTGTCCAGCCGCCTTGCCGCCGCAAGCCGGCTTTGTCGGTGTGGAGGGGCTCGGGACGGGGACAAACGGCGGCCAGGCAGGCGCAATCGCGCCCGCCTGGCCCCGCCCCGGTCAGGCGCGCTTGCGCAACGAGGGGTGCAGCGCCTTTTCGATGCCGCCGATCACCTGGCTCGCATGGCCGACGATCAGCGGATCGGGGACCCCCACGACCGCGACATCCTTGCCGGGATAGTCGATGGTCGACAGGAAGTGGCGCATACAGTTCAGCCGGGCGCGCTTCTTGTCGTTCGACTTGACGATGATCCAGGGCGCGTCGGCGGTGTCGGTGTGGAAGAACATCGCCTCTTTCGCCTCGGTGTAGTCGTCCCATTTGTCGAGGCTCGCCTTGTCGATGGGCGACAGTTTCCACATCTTCAGCGGATCGGTCTCGCGCGCAAGAAAGCGTTTGCGCTGTTCTTCCCGCGTGACCGAGAACCAGTATTTGTGCAGCCGGATGCCCGAGCGGACGAACATCCGTTCCAGTTCCGGCGCCTCGCGCATGAATTCCAGGTATTCGGAGGGGGTGCAGAAGCCCATGACCCGTTCCACCCCGGCGCGGTTATACCAGGACCGGTCGAAGAAGACGATCTCGCCCGCCGTGGGCAGGTGCTGGATATAGCGCTGGAAGAACCACTCGCCCTTTTCCTTTTCGGCGGGCTTGGTCAGGGCGACGACGCGGGCGTAACGGGGGTTCAGATGCTCCATGAACCGCTTGATCGTGCCGCCTTTGCCGGCGGCGTCGC
>JAATGA010000448.1 GCA_015654855.1 Rhodobacterales bacterium | reverse complement strand
GATACCAGACCCTGTTGTCCTGGTAGGCGGTCGCCCTCCAGCCGTGGAACCGCTGCACCAGATAACCGGGAAGTGGCCTTGCCTTGTCCATCGCTGCCTCCGCCTTGCCGCCCTTAGGTAGGCTGCAATAGCAGAAAATTCGAGCGGTTTCTTGCCCGCAGCGCAACCTTTTCTTCAGCACGCAGCGTCAGGCTGTGCCTTGGGTGTGGAAGGATGGTGTGGATCATGTCGAGTGGAATCCTGGTCGCGATGCGGCCGGTCGAACATGTGCGTCAGGACGCAGAGCCGATCGCGACGATCTATCGCAATCTCGGCACTTCGGCCGCAGAGCGGGTGGTGTCCCGTGCCATCGGCGAGCTGGCGCTGACGATGGCGGCGCTGGCGCGACAGGTGCGGGGGCGCGAAACGACCGATCTGATGCGACAGCTCAGGCGATTGCAGCGCATGTCGGAAAACCTTGGCATGGTCAGCCTGGGCCTTGTCGCGGGCGATGTGCGCGATTGCCTGGACCACGGGGACTCGACCGCCTTCTCGGCGGTCTGGGCGCGGCTGTTGCGGGTGGCGGAACATTCGCTCGCCCCCGACAAGGAACTGCTCGACCGAACCCTGCTGTGACCCTGACATACCCATGTGGATCCTGCGCCACTGCGTCCCTCGTGCGCTTCGGCAGGAAGGCCGTCGATGGCCTCAATGGCGATGATCTCGCCGCGCTCGGGCTGGCGCATGGTATGGCCCGGCGCCTCCGACGCACGGGCATAGGCAAGCCGGTCAAGCTGGAACGGATATTCGACCGTGTATTCCCGGAACATCAGATCGGGCATCGGTTGAACACGGTGCCCCCCTGGACGAACGGCCCGGTCGAAGGCATGAGCCGCAAGATCAGGAATTCGGTCGTCAGGTGTTTTCACTGTGAAGATCACGATGCGTTGCGCCAGCACCTGGCCAGATTCATCAGCGCCTGCAACTTCCTGCGGCGATTGAACCCCCTTAAGGGCCTTGCCCCTACCATATATCCGCGAAATCCGCATCTCGGAACCGAACAGTCCTATCTCGCCAATGCGATCCGCCAGATGCCGGGACTGAACATCTGAAATCTCGCCGTCGGGGGTTACACCCAACGGCGGCCTCTCGCCGCGGTGCGTAACGCATCGGAGCGAATGTCGCCTGCCATGGCCTCGCCGATCCCGGCGCAGACGGTGATCCCTTGAACGAAGGGCGGTCGTGCATCAGACAGGGGATCGCCCCGATGTATATCCGGCCTGCCAGTTCAGGCGGCCCGGCCAGACCGTAGGCCTCGTCAACCTCGGGAATCTCCTGCCCTGGATCCAGCAGCAGTCGTCGTAAGCCAGGAAACGGCAAATCCCTGGTGGTCAGCGGCCTTTGCCCGCGCGCATCAATGAAGATGTCGAAGATCCAGGTTTCACCTTCGGCCCGAAGGATCGTCTTTTCAGCCTCGAATGTCTTTTCATGGTCGGAACCCAGGGCGAGGACCCGCAGAATGCCCGCATCGCGCAGCGCCAACAGGCGGCGGATCTATTCCGGGGGGGGACGGCGGCATAGTTGTCGGTAGAGACCTTCTTCAGCCCGGTGTCGAACCGCTCGCGGTCCGCTTCCGAAAGATACTCGACCAGGGCCTCGACCTTTTCATGCATCCGCAGGATCGCATAGCGCCAGGGCACGGTAATCCGGCGCAGCTTGTTGCGCTCGACCTCTTCCAGGTTCTCGCGGACCCAGCGAAAGGGATCGTGGTTTTTTCGGTCGGCGAAACAGGCATCAGCGAAATCGTCGGCTGTAAGGCGGTCGAGGTCGATGGCGCGGGCGTAGCCGGGGTCCGCCACAGCGATCCCGGTTTTGAAAAGGCCAAAGATCGCGTCGTAGAGTGCGGGGGCACCTCGGGCTTTTTCGAGGGCCGCGTCGGTCATGACGGCAAGCGGCTCGTATGGGATGGGGCAATAGAAATCTGCTTAAGGAAGTAAGGATCATGGACCATATGCTGCACGCCCCGCTGACCGAGGTCGAACTGACCGATGCCGTTCTTGACGGCGCGACGATCTATGGGCCGAACGACGAGAAGATCGGCCAAGTCTCCGAAGTCCACGGCGCCGGCGACTCGGCGCAGGTGATCCTGGATGTCGGCGGATTCCTCGGAATCGGTGCCAAGACGGTCGCACTGCCGGTGCGTGACCTGTCCTTCATGCGCGACGACAGCGCCAGGGTGCATGCCGTCACGCACGGGACCAGGGACGAGTTGAAAGCGATGCCCGAGCATCACGGTGGCGTCCATGACGTTGCCACCGGGAAGGACCG
>JAATGA010000197.1 GCA_015654855.1 Rhodobacterales bacterium | reverse complement strand
CCCGTGCGATGGCGATGCGCTGGCGCTGCCCGCCCGACAGCATCACCCCGCGCTCTCCCAGCCACGAGTCATAACCGTCGGGCAGGGCCGCGATGAAGTCATGCGCGGCGGCGGCACGGGCGGCAGCCTCGACCTCGGCATCCGATGCGTCGGGGCGGCCGAAGCGGATGTTCTCGCGTGCCGAGGCGGCGAAGATCGCGGCCTCTTGCGGGACGAGTGCGATCTCGCGGCGGAAATCGGCCCGCGCCATATCGCGCAGGTCGATGCCGTCCAGGGTCACCGCGCCCTGCTGCGGGTCGTAGAACCGCAACAGCAGTTGCAGCATCGTCGTCTTGCCCGCGCCCGAGGGGCCGACCAGCGCCACCGTCTCGCCGGGCCGGACATGCAGGCTGACCCCGTTCAGGGCCGATGTCTCGGGCCGGGCCGGATAGCGGAAGGTCACGTCGCGAAATTCGATTTCGCCCCGCGCCGGGCGCGGCAGCGCCACGGGCGTTACGGGGTCGGCCACGCTGTCTTTGGTCTCCAGCAATTCGACCAGGCGTTCGGTGGCGCCGGCGGCGCGCTGCAATTCCCCCCAGACCTCGGTCAGGGCGCCGACCGACCCGGCGGCGATCACGGCATAGATGACGAATTGCACCAGCTCGCCCCCCGACATCACACCCTCGCGCACATCGCGCGCGCCGATCCACAACACGCCCACGACGCCCGCGAAGACGAGGAAGATCACGATCACCGTCATCACCGCCCGCGTGCCGATCCGCGCCTGCGCCGAGGCGAAGGCGCCTTCGGTCACATCGGCGAAGGCGGCGCGCGTCTGGGGCTCATGGGTGAAGGCCTGCACGACCTGGGCCGCGCCGAGCGATTCCGTCGCCGCCCCCGAGGCCGCCGCGATCCAGTCCTGGTTCTCGCGGCTGAGCCGGCGCAGGCGGCGTCCCATGACCACGATCGGCACCACCACCGCCGGCACGATCAGCAGAACCAGCCCCGCAAGCTTGGCCGAGGTCAGGAACAGCATGATCATCCCGCCGATCAGCATCAGCAGATTGCGCAGCGCGACCGAGACCGAGGATCCGACGACCGACAGGATCAGCGTCGTGTCGGTCGTCAGCCGGCTGATCACCTCGCCGGTCAGGATGCGCTCGAAAAACGCGGGCGACAGGCCCATGGCCCGGTCGAACAGCGCCCGGCGGATGTCGGCCACCACCCGCTCGCCCAGCCTGGTGACGAAGTAATAGCGCAGCCCGGTCCCGAGAGAGAGCGCCGCCGCCATCACCATCGCCGCGCCGAAATAGCGGTCCAGCAATTCGGCGCTGCCCGCGCCGAAGCCGTCGACCACCCGACGCGCCGCGATGGGCAGCAGCAGGCTGACGGTCGCGGTCAGGACCAGCGCCAGCCCCGCCACCAGCGCCATGCCGCGATAGGGCCGGATGAAGGGCGCGAGGCCTCGCAACGCGCCGACCCGGTGCGAGGCCGCACGCGGCTCTGCCCCATCGGCTGCGGGTTTTGCGCGTCGTCCTGCCATGATCAGCCCTTCCGTTCCGTCCCCGGGGCGGCGTTTAGGCCCTGTCGCGCAGCGGGGCAAGCCTTTCGCGGCCGGGCCCTGGCGTCGCGGTCATTGACGGAAGCCCCGGGGGAGCAGCATCCGAAGTGCCCGGGGCGGCCACTTGGGTCCGCAGGACGGCCCGAGAGGGGGGCCGGACCGGCAGCGGAGCAGGTGACCGGGGGCGCGGGATCGCGCCGCCCTTGCCCCTGCCCGCGCGCCCTGCCACTCTGGCCTCATCACCCGCCGTGACAGAGGCCCCGATGTCCAGCCAGTTCCTGACCGTTGCCGATGGCGCGCGCCTCGCCTTTCGTGACGAGGCGGTGGCGGGCGGCGGCCTGCCCCTGCTGTGCCTGTCCGGGCTGACGCGGACCATGGCGGATTTCGACTATCTTGTTCCGCATCTGCCCCCAGTTCGACTGATCCGCATGGACTATCGCGGCCGGGGGGAAAGCGATTTCACCGGCGCCGCGACCTATACGGTCCCGCAGGAAGCGGCGGATGCGCTGGCGCTGCTGGACCATCTGGGGGTGGAGAAGGCCGCCGTCCTCGGCACCTCGCGCGGCGGACTGATCGGCATGTTCCTCGGCGCCACGGCGCATGACCGGCTGGCGGGGCTGTGCCTGAACGATGTCGGCCCGGCGCTGCACCGCCCCGGCCTCGCGAAGATCATGGATTACGTCGGCCGCAATCCCTCGGGCGCGCGCAGGCATGAGGAACTTGCCGCCCGCCTGCCGCGCCGGATGGCCGGCTTTGCGAATGTCCCCGCCAGCCGCTGGCTGGAGGAGGCGCGCAAGCACTACACCGAAACGCCCGAGGGCCTGCGGATCACCTACGACCCCGGATTGCGCGACGGTTTCGTCGCGGCCTTTCAGGGGCCGGAGGTCACCGCCTGGCCCCTGTTCGACGCGCTGGCCGGCCTGCCGCTGGCGTTGATCCGGGGCGCGAACTCCGACCTTCTGTCATCGGAGACCGCCGCCGAAATGCGCCGCCGCCGCCCCGACATGATCTTTGCCGAGGTGCCCGACCGCGCCCATATCCCCTTCCTCGACGAGCCGGAGGCGGTTGCCGCCGTCCGCGCCTTTGTGAAAGCCTGCCAATGACCGACATCGCCCTGATCGAAGCCGCCGCCGCCCGCCTGCATGGCCATGCGCGCGAGACGCCCCTGCTGAACGCGCCGCTGCTGGACCGGATCGCCGGACGGCGGATACTGGTGAAGGCGGAGTGCCTGCAACTGACCGGCTCGTTCAAGTTTCGCGGCGCCTGGTCGGCGATCACCGCGCTGCCCGAAGGGGTGCAGGGGGTGCTGGCCTATTCCTCGGGCAACCATGCCCAGGGTGTGGCGCTGGCCGCCGCGCGGCGGGGACTGTCGGCGGTGATCGTCATGCCCGCCGACGCGCCTGCGGTAAAGATCGCCAATACCCGCGCCTATGGGGCCGAGGTCGTGACCTACGACCGCGCGACCGAGGATCGCGACGCCATCGGTTCGGCCATCGCCGCCGAACGCGGGCTGGCGCTGGTGAAGCCCTATGACGACGCTCAGGTCATCGCCGGCCAGGGCACCACCGGGCTGGAGATCGCGCGTCAGGCCGCAGCCGCCGGGGTCGACCGGGCCGATGTGCTGGTCTGCTGCGGCGGCGGCGGGCTGACCTCGGGTATCGCGCTGGCGCTTGAGGCCCGCGCGCCCGGTCTGCGCGTCCGCCCGGCAGAGCCTGCCGGCTTCGACGACACCGCCCGTTCGCTCGCCTCGGGTCAGCGGGAAAGGAACGCCGCGGCGTCGGGTTCCATCTGCGACGCGATCGTCACCCCCAGCCCGGGCGAACTGACCTTTCCGATCCTGAAGCGGCTGTGCGGCCCCGGCCTGGTGGTCAGCGACGACGAAGCCCTCGCCGCTGTCGCGCTGGCCTTCCGGCATCTGCGGATCGTGGCTGAACCCGGCGGCGCGGTGGCGCTGGCGGCCGCGCTGTTCCGGGGCGACCAGATCGCGGGGGATACGGTGATCTGCACCGTCTCGGGCGGGAACGTCGATCCCGAAACCTTTGCCGAGGCTTTGCGCCGGCCGGATCTGCCCTTGTCTTAATCGGGCATTTTCTGGTGAGGCGCGCATCGACACGAACATGAATATCGTGCCGCAAAGAATTGTATATAAAATAAAATATAACGGATTTCCTATCCATAGAACTTACGGAAATCGAACAATGCCGCTGATCTGGCTTGACGACATCCGGCTGAACGCCCGCCTCGACGGCCCCGAAGGGGGGCCGGCGCTGGTGCTGTTGCACGGGCTTGGCACCGATCTGACGATCTGGGACGAACTGATCCCGCTGCTGCCGTCCGGCCTGCGGATCCTGCGCTGTGATCTGCGCGGCCACGGCGGATCGGATACGCCGCCCGCGCCCTATGCGATGGGACAGTTGGTCCGCGACACTGAACGGCTGCTCGACCACTTCCACATCCGCGAGGCGGTGGTCCTTGGCCTCTCCTGCGGCGGGCTGGTCGCCCAGGGTCTGGCGGTCAAGCGGCTGGACCAGGTGCGGGCGGTGATCCTGTCGAACACCGCCGCCCGGATCGGCACCGCGACCACCTGGCAGGCGCGGATCGACACCGTTAGGGTCCAGGGGATGGGCGCGATCATCCCCGCGACGCTCGAACGCTGGTTCGGACGGAAATGGCGCGAGCGGCCGGACATCGGCGACTGGCAGGCGATGCTGTCCCGCGCGCGGGTCGAGGGCTGGTGCGGAACCGCCGCCGCCATCGCCGGCACCGATTTCTACACCACCACCGCCAGCCTGACCCTGCCGACGCTCGCCATCGCCGGGGACCGCGACGGCGCGACCCCGCCCGATCTGGTGCACGAAACGGCGGACCTGATCCGGGGATCCGGGTTCCGCCTGATCCGGGGCGCGGGCCACCTGCCCTTCGTCGAGAAGCCGCAGGACTATGCCGGGGCCGTGACCGCCTTTCTGAAGGCCATCGGCCATGTCTGATCTGCTGCTGATCCACGGCTCCTGCCACGGCGCATGGTGTTGGGACGCAACCATCGCCGCCCTGCGCAGCCTCGGCCACGAGGCCCGCGCCATCGACATGCCAGGCCGAGGCGCGGACCCGCGCCCGATGGAAACCGTCACGCTGAGCGATTTCGCCGGGGCGATCCTCGCCGCCGCCCGCGATTTCGACCGCCCCCCGGTGCTCGTCGGCCATTCGGCGGGCGGCTTTTCCATCGCCGCCGCAGCCGAGGCGGCGCCCGACCTGTTCGCCGGGCTGATCTTTCTGTGCGCCTATGTGCCCCGCCCCGGGCTGTCGGTCGCCGACCTGCGCCGAGCCGGTCCCCGTCAGCCGCTCGCGGGCCGCATCCGCACCGCGCCCGACCGCCGGACCTTCGCCTTCGCCCCCGGCACGGGCGAAGAGTTGTTCTTCCACGATTGCTCCGATCCGGTCACCGCCGCCAACCGCCTGATCCCCGAAGCCGTGGCCCCCCAGGAAACCGCCCTGCCCTTCACCGCCCGTTCGGAAGCGTTGCCCCGCCATTACGTCCGCTGCACCGCCGACCGGGTGATCCCGCCGGAATATCAAAGCGTCATGGCCTCCCCTTTCGGCGCGCATGTCACCGACCTCGCCACCGGCCATTCCCCCTTCCTCGCCGCGCCGCGCGCCCTCGCCCGTCTGCTCGCCGGCCTCGCGTCATGATCCGTTCGCGACGCCCTCACGTCGCTTGCGCAGGTGCAGCCGCCGCCCCGCCCCCCTAGCCTTCCTCTCACGCCCTTCCTCTTGACCTGGATACTCCGCGGGGTGCGGGGGGCGTGCCCCCCGCCGCGACCGGAGCCGGCAGAGATGCGTCTGAAAGACCTGGAGATCTTCACCGTCGCCCCGCCCTACCCCGGCTGGGGCGGGCGCTACTGGACCTTCGTCAGGCTGACGACCGACGATGGCGTCACGGGCTATGGCGAGTGCTATGCCGCGACCGTCGGGCCGAAGGCCATGGCCGCCGTCATCGAGGAT
>JAATGA010000338.1 GCA_015654855.1 Rhodobacterales bacterium | reverse complement strand
TGAGGATGGTCAGCACCCCGGCGATAAAGGCGAGAACGGCGATCAGCATCCTTGCCCCTTCAGCTTTCGGTCGGCCGGAAGGTCATGGCCACCCCGTTCATGCAGTAGCGCAGACCCGTCGGGCGCGGCCCGTCGTTGAAGACATGGCCCAGATGCCCGCCGCAGCGGCTGCAATGCACCGCGTTCCTCACCATGCCGAGCGAGGTGTCGCGCGACAGGCCCACCGCCCCGTCGAGCGGTGCCCAGAAGCTGGGCCAGCCGGTGCGGCTGTCGTATTTGGTCTCGGACGAGAACAGGTCCCGGGCGCAGCCGGCGCAGGCGAAGATCCCGGCGCGGTGTTCGTTCAGCAGCGGGCTGGTGTCGGGATATTCCGTCCCCTCCTCGCGCAGGACGCGGAACTGCTCGGGCGTCAGCAGGCGGCGCCACTCGTCCTCGCTGTGGGTGACGGCGAAGGCCGGTGCGGTGCCTTCGGCCCGGGCGGCGCGCGCGGCGAGCATCAGCGCTGCTCCCGCCGTCAGAAGCTGTCGTCGTTGCAGCATTGTCGCTCCTCCTGATCCGTGGCTGTCGCGCAGGCTCGTGATTGCGCATCCGATGGCGGCGGCGGGTATGTGACCGATCCGCCTGCGCTGTCGTACAATCCTTACAGGTAAGGATGGCGATCTGTTTCCCCCTGTCACGCGAGTTTGATCGCTATATCGGCCTGAAACCGCTTTTTCCGTTCACAGCCGCGCGACGGTGGGGCGTGCTGACCGGTCTCTGCCCTGGCACGCGGGCAGTAACGCACGCCGGCCTTGCGCGCCCGGACCTGAAAGGCCATTCAGGACCTGCAACGGCAAGGAGGCCCACGATGACCCGCACCATCCTGATCGGCGCGCCGGTCGACAGCGGCCAGCGCCGCCCCGGCTGCCTGATGGGGCCGGCCGCCTATCGCGTCGCGGGCCTTGCCCGCGCCATTGCCGATCTTGGTCATGGGGTCGAGGATCAGGGGGATGTGCCCCTGCCGCCGCTGCGCGCGGTGACACCCGCCAATCCGGCGGTGGATCAACTGCCCGAGACGCTCGCCTGGACCGAGGCGCTTGCCGCCCGAACCGCCGCGGCGCTCGCGACCGGGGCCTTGCCGATCGTCATGGGGGGCGACCATTCGCTGGCGCTCGGCTCGGTCGCGGGGGCGGCGGCCCATGCGGCGGAGCGGGGGCGGCCGCTCTTCGTGCTGTGGCTCGATGCGCATTAGGATTTCCACACGCCGATGACCACGACCAGCGGCAATCTGCACGGCACGCCCGTCGCCTATATCGCCGGTCGCGACGGGTTCGACGACTTTCCGCCCTTTCCCGCGCCGGTGCCGCCCGACCGCATCTGCCTTTACGGCATACGCTCGGTCGACCCGGCGGAACATGCGGCGCTGCTGACGCATGACATCGCGATCAACGACATGCGGGTGTTGGACGAGATGGGCATCGTCGCCCCGCTGCGCGCCTTTCTCGACAAGGTGCGGGCGGAAGACGGGATGCTGCATGTCTCGCTGGATGTCGATTTCCTCGACCCGTCCATCGCGCCCGCCGTCGGCACGACCGTCCCCGGCGGCACCACCTTCCGCGAGGCGCATCTGGTGATGGAACTGCTGCACGAAAGCCGCCTCGTCACCTCGCTCGATCTGGTGGAACTGAACCCCTTCCTCGACGAGCGGGGCAAGACGGCGAAGCTGATGGTCGACCTGGTGGCGAGCCTGATGGGCCGCAAGGTCTTCGACCGGCCGACCCGCAGCTATTGAGGCGTCCCGGAGGCGCGCCGCAGTCGGTCGGCTGCGGCGGAATCGCGGGGCCTGGAAGAGACACGCTGCCGAAGCGCGGAACGGTGCCCCGGCCGGCGGAAGTGGCGAGGATGGAGCGGTCAGCAAGAAAGACCGCTACATTGGATACGCGGATCGCGTCCGAGCCTTACCAGGAGCTTCAGGCCGCCAGTCCGCAACAGAGAGCCCTGCGTGGCGGATCGCACCCTGGCCGGGACCGGCAGCCGGCTGCACAGCGCGCCATGTGGCCGCGGCTGACCTCTCGCCGCGGGTTTTCGCGACAACGCGTTCTGCCATAAATCGCGGCGCGCGTTGCGGGTCTTTTCGTGTTGACGAAGACAGCCGAATTCTCTATCCGCTCACAGCGCGCAACGAGGTCACTTTGCGGCCAAAAATGCGTTTGCCCCAATAGCTCAGTTGGTAGAGCAATTGCTTCGTAAGCAATGGGTCGGCGGTTCAAGTCCGTCTTGGGGCACCACTTTCAAATTCGTGCCTGTCCTGGGATGCGCGGTTTGACCGCGTTGGCAAGTCGCGCCCGATCTGTCGGACCTGAAAGGCCGGTCTTCCTGGTCTTTTCGGTGGCGGAACTTGTTCGTTGGCTCCACTTATTGCCCGGTCGCCGGAGGATCACGACAAGAGTCCCAAGGGTTGATGGTGGCCGGTTTCGGGTTTCGCTCTGCAATCCGAAGGTCAATCGCGCGAAATACGGGATGCCTTCGCCCGCCGTCACCGGACGCCTGTGGAAACCAAGTCCCGAAGGCGCCCGGGAGCTTTCGGGGGCGGGGGGTTACTCCGTCACCTCGTAGGTCCAGACGCGGAAGGATTTCAGCACATGCGGCCCGAACGAGTTGATCAGCGGCACATCCGCCGCGTCGCGGCCGCGCGCGACCACGATCCGGCCGATGCGCGGTTTGTTGTTGCGCGGATCGAACGTGTGCCAGGCGCCGTCGAGCCAGACCTCCATCCAGGCGCTGAAATCCATCGGATCGACCACCGGCACCCCGATGTCGCCCAGATGCCCGTTGATGTAGCGTGCCGGAATGTTCAGGCATCGGCAGAATGCGACCGCGAGATGGGCGAAATCGCGGCACACGCCGATGCCTTCCTGCCAGGCCTCGAACGCCGTCCTTGTAGAGCGGGCCTGCTGATAGTCGAACCGGATATGTCCGTTTACGAAGTCGCAGATCGCCTGCACCCGGCCCCAGCCCGGCGGGATGGCGCCGAACAGATCCCAGGCGACCTGGCTCAGCCGGTCCGTCTCGCAATAGCGGCTGCCCATCAGATAGACGAGGCAATCGTCCGGCAGATCGGCGACGGAGACTTCCCGCGCCTCGGGCAGGACCGGATCGGGCAGGCCGCTGTCGGCGACGGTCGCATCGCCCCAGATGGTCAGGTCGCCCGCGGGCGCGGTCAGCCTGCGACAGCGGTTGCCGTAAAGGTCCAGATAGGTCGAAGTGGCAAGCCCTGTCGGCGTCGTGAAGAAGGTCTCTTCGGAGCGCAGGTCCGGCGCGCGGTCTTCGTGGACCGCGAGCAGGCAGACGAGGGGCGTGGGCTGCGGGCAGGTGAGGGTAATCTCGTAACCGTAACGTATGAGCATCGGGCCTCCGTTTGATGTGCCGGCAATGGCATCCGGCCCCGGGGGTGATCGGGCGGAGGCACTGGATATTCTAGCGGTTGCAAGGCTCTCCCTGCGCTCAGAAACGCCTCATCCTTTGCATCGGTTCCGCCGACGGGGACGCGTCTCGCTCGCTGGCGGCATAAGGGGGGGCGGCCAGGTCCGTGCGAGGGTGGGCGTCTGACGCGCGGCGGTCAAGAATATTCACAACGTTCACAATCATGGGGTCGGACGATTGCAATCCGCACCTCCCGACCCCATGTTAAAAGGACTGATACCGAACTGGCGTCGAGAGAGTCTCCGCCGGTTCGGTTGCCTTTCTCCCCGACCTGCCGCCCTTACCTTGTGTCTGGCCGGCACGGCCGGCTTCGTTCCGGCATCATTTCGCTTTCCGCCTGCGGCGGGCGGCACGCATCCGCGCCATCCGGCACGGATAACCTTATAAGGATCGTCCGATGGCCAAGGGGCAAAAGCGCAGTAACAAGGAAATCAAGAAGCCCAAGCAGGTGAAGGCCGCCCCGGCGCCCGCGATCCTGTTCGAAAAGAGCACTTCGGCGACCGGCATGGGGTCAAAGAAAAAGGGTTGATCCCCGCGCCGGGCGGCCCCGGCACGCGACCGCGCGACGCATTCCGGCACTTCCCGGCCCCGGGCTGTCCGGCAGCGGGGAGGGGGGCGGACGATATTTCCGATCCCGCAGCCTGCCTCTGCATCCTTCAGAGGAGGTTTCCCTGTGAAAGTCGACCCGCGTAAGCTTTTCGCCTTCGGTCCCGTGTTCGCGGCGCCTTCGGCCCCGGAGTTGCCCTGGACGGATCCTTTGCCCGTGCGCGCCGAACTTTTCGGCGTCGACCGGCTGGAGCAGCACGCCGTGACCCTCGCGGCGGCGCAAAGCGTCGCCGACCATCCGCGCCGGGTGCCGCCGTTGCAGCGCCGGCTCGACGAAAACGCCGCGGAACTTCTGGTGGCCTGGCGCGCCAGCGCGCGCGAACTCGCGGCGGGGCGGCAGGTCGTTCCGGCCGCAGACTGGCTTCTGGACAACTACCACCTGGTCGAGGCGCAGATCCGCGAGATCCGCAACGACCTGCCCATCGGCTATTATCGCCTGCTGCCGAAGCTGGAGGCCGGGCCCTTCGCGGGCTATCCCCGGGTTTTCGGCATCGCCTGGGCATTCGTCGCCCATACCGACAGCCATTTCGACCCCGAGGTGCTGCGGCGGTATCTTGCCGCCTATCAGACCGTCCAGCCGCTGACCATCGGCGAGCTGTGGGCCGTCGCCATCACCCTGCGCATCGTCCTGGTCGAAAACCTGCGCCGGCTGGCCGATCAGATGACGCGGGGCCGTGCCCGGCGGTTGGAGGCCGATGCCCTGGCCGACCGCATCTTCGCGCCCGGTCAGGCCTATGCGGCGCTGTTCGCCGAGGTCGAACGCCGCTCCACCGGCCCGCTGTCCGAGGTTTTCGCGGCCCAGCTTGCCAAGCGCCTGCGCGACCGCGACCCGCGAACCAATCCCGTCCTCGGCTGGCTGGAAGAGCGTCTGGCGGCCCAGGATGCCTCGATCGACAGTGTCGTGCGCCATGCGCAGGAGAGGCAGGGCGCCTCGAACGTCACGCTGCGCAATATCATCACCAGTATGCGCGCGATTTCCGAAACCGACTGGCCCGCGCTGTTCGAAAGCGTAAGCCTCGTCGAGGCGCGGCTGCGCGACCATGACGGCTATGGCGCGATGGATTTCCCCAGCCGCAACATGTATCGCAGCGCGGTCGAGGATCTGGCGCGCGGCAGTTCGCTGGACGAATGCGCGGTCGCGGATTGCGCCGTGCGCGCCGCCGCCGCAGGGGCCGATCCGCGCAGCGGCGATCCGGGCTGGCATCTGATCGCGGGCGGGCGGCGGGCGTTCGAGGCGGGGATCGGCTTTCGCCCCCCGGCACGTCTGCGGCTGCGCCGATGGGGGATCGCGACCGGGGTCAGGGGCTATGTGGGGGCGATCCTCGGCCTCTCGCTTCTGCTGGCATGTCTTGCGGCCTGGGCTTTGGCGGCGACAGGGGCGGGGCCGGGGCTGCTCGGCCTCTGGTCGCTGGCGGCGCTTTTGCCGGCGAGCGCGGTGGCCGTGGCGCTGGTCGACCGTTTTGTGGCGTCGTCGGTGGGGGCTGCCCGCCTGCCGGGTCTGGAACTGAAGGACGGCGTTCCCGTCGCCTTGCGCACCGTTGTGGCGGTTCCGGTCCTGATGACCGATGCCGGTGATATGCGCGAGCTGATCGAGGGGCTTGAGGTGCATCACCTGTCCGGCACCGGCGGCGATCTGACCTTCGCCCTGCTGACCGATGGAATGGATGCCCCGTCCGAGACGATGCCCGGCGACGACGCCCTGTTCGATCTTGTGACCGGCGAGATTGCCGCGCTGAACCGCCGCTATCCGCCCGGTCCCGCCGGTCCGAGGTTCCTGCATCTGCATCGCGGGCGTCGTTTCAACCCGTCCGAGGGCGTGTGGATGGGCCAGGAGCGCAAGCGCGGCAAGCTGCACGAACTGAACCGCCTGCTGCGCGGCGCGACGGATACCGGATACAACGGCGATGACGGCGAGGTGCCTTTCGTGCCCGTCGATGTGCGCTATGTGATCACGCTCGACGCCGATACC
>JAATGA010000408.1 GCA_015654855.1 Rhodobacterales bacterium | reverse complement strand
TGGTCGATGTCCGACGGCTGCATCCGGCCCGCAGCCGCACCCTGGACGATCACCGGGCGCAGGTCGTCGCCGAGGGTGAAATCGTTCACGTCCCTGCCGGCGAAAACGGTCGTCAGCATCGCGTTGATGTCCGAGATCGCGACCCCGAAGGCGGTGGCCTTCTGCTGGTCGATGTCGAGCCGCAGCGCCGTGTCGAAGGGGGAATCGTTGCCGCGCAGGCTGGTCGCCTGGCCGCCCGCATTCGCTTCGGCCACCAGGGTGTCGGCGGCGGTGGCCAGCGCCTGCTGGCCGTTTCCGGCCTGGTCGATCAGATACATGGTGAAGCCGGACGAGGTGCCCATCCCCGGAATCGACGGGGGTTGCAGAAAGAAGACCTGACCGTTGCGGTTGGCCATGAACCGCATGTTCGCCCGCGTCACCAGCGAGGCCGCGTCGAACCCCTCGCGTTCCGAGAAGTCCTTCAGCCGGACGAAAAGCATCGCCGCGTTCTGCCCCGATCCGCCGAAGCTGAAGCCGAGGGCCGCGAACACACTGTCGACCGTATCGGACTCTTCGCTCAGCAGATAGGTCTCGACCTCGGCGACCAGCGCCTCGGTGCGCTGCGTGGTCGACCCGTCGGGCGCCTCGACCATGACCATCAGCGCGCCCTGATCCTCGGTCGGAAGGAACGAGGCCGGCAGCCGCAGATAAAGCATATAGGCCCCGGCCGAAATCGCCGCGAGCAGCAGGAAGATCCGCGCCGGCCGCCGGATCAGCCGGCCCACGGTGGCGGCATAGCCATTCGTCGCGCGGTCCAGATTGCGGTTGAACCAGCGTGCCGGGACGATCCGGTTCCCATGCCCGCCGGACTTCAGCAGTGTCGCGCACAGCGCCGGCGTCAGCGTCAGCGCCACCACCAGCGACAACACCATGGCCGAGATGATGGTGATCGAGAACTGCCGGTAGATCACCCCGGTCGAGCCGGACATGAAGGCCATGGGCAGGAACACCGCCGACAGCACCAGCACGATGCCGATCAGGGCCGAGGAAATCTCTTCCATCGACTTTTCGGTGGCCTCGACGGGGCCGAGTCCCTCTTCCTCCATCACCCGTTCAACGTTTTCGACAACGACGATGGCGTCGTCAACCAGCAGGCCGATCGCCAGGACGAGCGCGAACATCGTCAGGGTGTTGATCGACATATCCATGAAGGTCAGCACGCCGAAGGTACCAAGCAGCACGACCGGAATCGCCAGCGTCGGGATAAGCGTCGCCCGCCAGCTTTGCAGGAAGACGAGGATCACCACGAAGACCAGCGCAATCGCCTCGAACAGGGTGTGGTAGACCTGATTGATCGATTCCTGCACGAAGGGCGAGGTGTCGTAGGGATAGACGATATCCACCCCCGCCGGCAGCGAACCGGCGATCCCGTTCAGCACCGCCTGCACCGCCTCGGCCGTATCGACGGCATTGGCTCCGGTGGCGAGGTTCACCGCAAAGCCCGCCGCCGGCTTGCCGTTGTAGCGCGAGGACGAGCCGTAGCTTTCCTGACCGACCTCGATATCGGCGACATCGCCGAGGAAAACGGTCGAGCCGTCGCTTTCGGTGCGCAAGAGGATCCGCTCGAACTCGGCCACGGTCGAAAGCTGCGACTGCGCCGACAGCTTGACCGTCAGTTGCTGGCCCTTCCGCACCGGCTGCGCGCCAAGGCTGCCGACGGTGACGTTGGTGTTCTGGTTCGACACCGCCGTGACCACATCGGCGGGGATCACCTGATACTGATACATCTTCAGCGGGTCGAGCCAGATGCGCATCGCATAGCCCGAGCCAAAGCTCTGGATGGACCCCACGCCCTCGGTCCGCTTCACCGGATCCTCGACCATCTGCGCGATCAGATCGCCCAGTTGCAGCGTGTCATAGCTGCCGTCGGTCGAGGTCAGCGCCCCCACCAGCAGGATCGACGAGGTGGACCGGGTGACCGAGATCCCCGCCTGCTGCACTGCGTCGGGCAGTTGCGAGGTGACGAGTTGCAGCTTGTTCTGCACCTGGACCTGGGCGATGTCGCCATCGACCGTGCCGTCGAAGGTCAGCTCGATGGAGGCCGATCCCGAGGACGACGAGGATGTCATATAGACGAGGCCGTCGAGGCCGGTCAGCCCGTCCTCAATGATCGTGGTGACGGAATTCTCGACGATCTCGGGCGAGGCGCCGGTATAGCTGGCGCTGATCCGCACCGTTGTGGGCGCGATGTCGGGATATTGCGCGATGGGCAGCGACGACAGGCCATAGACCCCCGTCAGCATGGTGATGATCGCCAGAACCCAGGCGAAAACCGGGCGATGGATGAAGAAACGGGCCATGGCGGATCTACTCGGAGGTCGGAGCGGCAGCGCCACCGCCTGTCGTCGTGTCCGTCCCGGCCGGGGTCTGATCGGTGACCACGCCGTTCGCGTCGATCTCGACAGGAACGGTCGTGACCGCCGCGCCCTCGGCAAGGCCGGTGGTGCCGTTGACGATCAGCAGATCGCCCTCGGCCACGCCCTCCGTCGCGACCCAGGAATTGCCAGAGGTGCCGTCCTCGGTCAGCACGCGCTTCACCGCCTTGCCGTCCCGGGCGACCCAGACGCTCAGCTTGCCGTCGCGGCCGCGGGTCGCGGCCAGTTGCGGCACAAGGATCGCGCGGATCGTGCCCAACTCGATCCTGCCCCGCACGAACATGCCGGGCAGGATGCGCCGTTCCGGGTTTTCAAAGCGGAAGCGAAAGCCGATGGAACCGGTCGTGGTCGAGACGCTGGTGCCGGGCGCCACCAGCGTGCCATTGGCCGAATAGGTCGCGCCGTTGTCGAGGGTCAGCTCGACCCGGATGTTCTCGCTGACCTTCAGGCGGCCGGATTCGGCATCATCGCGGATGCGTTGCAACCGTGCGGCGGGTTCGTACATGTCGACCTCGATCGGGTCTAGCCGGGTGATCGTCGCCAGCGCGTCGCTTTGCCCCGCCGTCACCAGATCGCCGACCGAGACTCCGGCGACGCTGGTCACCCCGTCGATGGGCGCGGTGATCGTCGTCCAGCCAAGCTCGGCCTGCGCCTGGGTCAGCGCCGCCTGCGCGGCCAGCACCGATGCCTCGGCCTGCTCCAGCGTGGCCCTGGCCTGCTCCAGATCGGCCTGGGTCGAGCCGGAGTTCAACAGCTTCTCTGCACGTCCATAGGCCGCCTGCGCCTGGGGAACCGCCGCGCGGGCCGAGGCGAGATTGGCCTCGGCCTCCTGGACCGCCGCCTCATAGGTGGTGGGGTCGATGCGGAACAACTCCGCACCTTTGGCGATCGGGCGGCCGGGGCTGTAGGGGATCGCGGTGATCACCCCGCCGACGCGGGGACGCACCGTCACCTGATCCTGGGCGACGGCGCGCCCCGGCACGGTATAGACCTGCTGCACATCCTGCATCGCGAGCGTCATGACGCCGACCTGTTTGCCCGCGGCGGCCGGGGCCGTCTGCGCCAGCCCCGGCGCGGCCGAACCGGCGGCCAGGGCCAGCGCGAGCAGCGTGCCGCGCCACCCGGAACCCCAAGCCCTGCATCTGCGTTCACTCATCGCACCACCACCCGGCATGTTGACCTCGTTCGGGCAATATTGCACAGTATGCAAAATTTGCGCAACGGGCAAAATTATCATGATGGCAGCGTCCTCGCTTCGCGAGCGTAGGCGGCAGCAGACGGCGCTCGATATTCAGATGGCGGCTCTGGATCTTATCGCCGAGCGGGGCCTGTCGCAGGTCACGACCGGGATGATCGCCGCGCGCGCGGGGGTCAGCCTGCGGACCTTTTTCAACTATTATCCGAACAAAGAGGCCGCTTCCGTCGGCCATCCGCCGGAATTCAGCGAAACCGCCGTTCACCGTTTCGTCACCGGCACCGGCACTCTGGCCGAGGGGCTGGCCGATATGCTGCGCGAGCAGTTCACCCTGGTCGCCGCCCGGCACGATATGATCGAACAACTGCTGGCGCAGGTGCGCCGGACGCCCGAACTCCTCCTCCCGCTGGAGGAGGCGATGCGGGAACACCGCGATGCGCTGGCCCGGATCCTCCGGCGCAGACTGGTCGAACTCGATCCGGCAGATGCGACGTTGCTGGCCGATCTGCTGCTGGCCGCGATCCGACATGCGATCCTGTCCCGGCCAGCAGATGAGAGCGCGGGGCTCGAAGACATCGCCCTGACCGCGGTCGAGCGTCTGCGGCGGACGGGCACGCTGCTCGCCGGGCTGTGACCGGCGGGGCAAGCGCTCACAAGGTCATAGTGGCCGTCGCGGGTGCATAAGCCCTGTTCGCCGGCCGTTGGGCGGGCGAACGAAAGCGGTCGGCTCGGGTCCCGGGGGCTGGCGCAAGCGCCGGCTGCTGGCTATGAAGAGGCCGTTCCCGCCGCGACGGCAGACCATCACCGGCGCGGGCGACGCCATGGTGGCAGGCACGCCGCACGGCCTCGTCCCGGGCCGGGACCTTCCCGCCGCCGCGCCCTGAACCGACAGAACCGGAGATACCCATGACCTCGCTCACCCTCGACATCCTGCCCGAAGTGGCCGGGGCCCTGGCCGCCGGCCGCCCGGTCGTGGCGCTGGAATCGACCATCATCACCCATGGGATGCCGTATCCGCAAAACGTGGAAACCGCCCGCGCCGTCGAGGCGGCGATCCGGGCCGAGGGCGCAGTGCCCGCGACCATCGCGCTGCTGAAGGGCCGCATCAAGGTCGGCCTGTCGGACGCCGATCTCGATGCGCT
>JAATGA010000072.1 GCA_015654855.1 Rhodobacterales bacterium | reverse complement strand
TGATCCTTCACAACGCAAAGCCGAGGCCCTTTATCTGGACCAAATCAGCCGAAGAAATCCTCAGGCGGGAACGAAGGGCACTCGATGCGCTCGACGATATCCGGGGGAGCCGGTAGCAAGCGTCAGATTCAGAACACTAGCAGATCGCGTCCTATCAGGCGAAAACTGTTGAAAGGCAGTAATCCGCGTTACGTGAATGCATCGGTCTGGCATCCCGAACTCTATGCGGCAAATAGAAACACCCGAAAGCGGGACGCGCTATTTATGAGCGGAGCAGCGTCCTCGACATCGCCAACGCTCTAACCCCCCCTGCAACACGTTTCCGCGCATACAATGCGATCTGATGCGGGCGGGAACGGCCATCCCAAAGGATGCTAGGCTCACCGACCATCGTCACAGTCTGACCCCACGATCGATCGATTGAGTTAAGGTGATCTCGCCTGCTGCCTTCTCCTTTTCTGGATTCTTCCTGTCGTTTCTCTCCGCGCACGGGGGCCTATGCGCTGACGCCGCGCTGGCGCGGCCTCGGGGATCTGGTTTTGCGGCTCTATGACAGGGCGCATCGGGATACGACGGAACGTGCCTCAGAGCATGAGTGCCGAAGCGCCGCTGACCCGGACCGGGCTCCCGGCGGGCAGGTCGAAGGCCACGCGGATCCGTGACGGGCGCCCCATCTCCGCGCCTTGCAGGATGGTCAGTTCTCCGCCCGAAAGGAGCCCCCGGTCCCGCAGCATTCCGGCAAATGCCGCGGCGGCGGCGCCGGTGGCCGGATCTTCCAGAACCCCACCCGAGGCAAAGGCGTTGCGCGCATGGAACAGCCGCTCCTCCGCGCGCCAGACCAGCGCGATCGTGACGATCCCATGGTCCCGCATAAACCGGCGGCCGCGCTCAAGGTCATAGGCCATCGCCGCCAACGTTTCGTGGCGGTTCAGCGCCAAAAGCAGATGCTCGGCACCGGCACTCATCCGCAGCGGCGGCAGCGCCGGATCCATATCCTTCCGCGCGTAACCGAACAGCGCCAGCGCGTCAGTGACCAGCTCCGCCGACGCCGGTGCATTGCGCGTCGGCAGCGAAAGTAGCGTGGAGTGTTCAGGGCCGCCCTCGACCTCGATCATGCCACCGGTCAACAGCAGGCGATAGCGCCCCGCCCCATGCACCCGCGCCAAAGCCGCGCCAAGCGCGATCGTCGCATGACCGCAGAACGGCACCTCGCTCTCGGGCGAGAAATAGCGTGTGCGCCACCCCTCCGGCGCCGGCGCGGCAAACACCGTTTCGGAATAGCCGACTTCGGCGGCGACGCGCTGCATCACATCCGCCGCCGGCAAGGCATCAACCAACACCACCCCGGCCGGATTTCCTCCTGTGCCGTTCTCGGTAAACGCCGCGATCCGCTGAATCTGCATGTGACTTTCTCCCGCTGCCATCGCGCCGTTATACCGGATGCAGCAGGCAGCCGTATCGCCACCATGAAAGGCTGGTAACCAGAAAAACATTTCCATCGTAAGGTATTTTGGAGATAATAACTTACATGCATACCCCCCGATTCGACGAGACCGATCAACAGATCCTGACCCTGCTGCTGGTGGATTCGCGCCTCAGCCTGCGCGCCATCGGTGCCGAAATCGGCCTGAGTGCCCCGGCGGTACGGGACCGGGTCCTGCGGCTTCAGGACCTTGGGGTGATCGAAGGCTTCACGATCCGGCTGAACAGCCGCGCGCTCGGTTTTGCCCTGGAGGCGGTGCTGCGGGTCGAGCCGCTGCCGGGCAAGCTGCGCATGGTCGAACAGATCTTGCAGGAGATGCCGAACATCACCGAGTGTTCGGTCGTGACTGGCGACGACTGTTTTGTCGCGCGGCTGGTCCTGCGTGAGATCGGCGATCTGGACCCGCTGCTCACCCCCTTGCATGACATTGCCAAAACCCGCACAAGCATCGTGCATCGACAACCCGTCACCCCGCGCCCGCCGCCCCTCGACCCGCTGCGCTGATCGCACTTATCGCCAGCTGTACGCCCCCTGCAGGTCAGCAGATATTCTCAAGCACCATGTCTGCGGCTTTCTCAGCCACCATCATCACCGGGCCATTGATATTGCCCGATGCAATACCCGGAAAAATCGAAGCCTCCGCCACGCGCAGGCCCGTCAGCCCGTGCCTTCGCGGATGACAGCTTGATCAACATCGAAGTCAAATACCGGTCCGGTTCTCGCGCCGCGCCGCGAGCGTCGATCCCATGGTATGTGCGCTCGTAACTTTCGCCATTGTGCCTTAGCTTTCGCGGAACATACCCGCTGATCGCCGGGAAAGAGGCAGCAGTGCAAAGAGTTTTCATCAATCGGCGGCGCTGGCGCGCCTGTTTTCAGCAGGCATTTTCCATGAACTGGCTCAGCTTGGACGCTCGCCCATCTTCGCGCGCCTTCGTCCTCAGCTCGAACTCCCCTTCGCCTAGGTGTTTGATCCCGCGATTTGATGGCGCGATTCTTTCTCTGGAATGGAAGGATGCCCTATGGGACAAATTCGTCATGGCAGCGCCACGACCAGGCACGCGATCCGAGCCGCAATAATGAGGGCGGCCCGCCATCGGTTCGAGGGTCAGCCCGAATGATCGCAAG
>JAATGA010000114.1 GCA_015654855.1 Rhodobacterales bacterium | reverse complement strand
GGGGCAGGGTCTTGATGAACCGCAACTCGGCATCGTCGAAATTCCAGGTCAGCGCCAGGCGCGGATCGTGCCCGGGCGTCACCCGCAACCCGGCCTCGAGGTCGGAAAGCTCGCCCTCCAGCAGGTTCTTTTCCATCCATTCGCGGGTGCGGGGCACCGCCCGGACGGGCCAAAGCTGCAACAGCCGGTCGCGCCCGATATGGTTCAGCGCGAAATCCATCGCTATGGACCAGCCGCCCGTCCCCGCGCCGACGCGGCCGCGCGAGGACAGGCGGGTGCCGTTCGCCTCGGTCAGCGACAACTGGCCGACCTCGGCGGTGAACGGGTCCAGCCGCAGCCGCAAATCCAGCGCTCCGCCGATGAAGGTGACCGGACTTTCAAACACACCCGCCGGATCGACCATCGCCCGGTCAAAGGCGATCTGGGTGACGAAGGCCGCCGGCAGCCGCCCGCCCAGGCTGCCCGTCATCGGCAGGCCCGCGCCATCGACCAGATCGGCATGGCCCCGCGCCGCCAGCCGCAGGGAAGGCCCCTCGACCGCGATCTCGGACAGGTTCACCCGCCCCCGCGCCGGATCGTAGCCAAAGGCGACCCGCGCCCCGGTAAAGGCGATGGGCGTCGCATCGGGCAGCGGCTGCAACGCCCCCGCCCCGATGTCGAGCCGCCCCTCCAGCCCCGCCACGCCCTCGGCGCCGAGGCTGGCGGTCAAGTCGCCCGACAGGGGCGCATCCAGCGCGCCGAGCCAGGCCAGAGGCGCCGCCTGCGCCGCCAGGTCGCGCGCCGCCATGCCGGTGATCGAGGCGGTCATCCGTGCCCGCGACTCGCGCTTTTCGCTGATGGCGACGATGCGGGCCTGGGCCGGGCTTTCGCCGCCGGCCAGCGACAGCGACAGTTCCGCCGCAACCTGGTCCTCGCGGTTGTCCAGCACCAGCCGCCCGTCGCCCATGCTCCAGACCCGCCCCGTACGATCGTCGCGCAACTCGACCGTCAGCGCATCCGCCTCGACCCGCTGCAACCGCGCCAGGAACGGCACGCCGAACACATCGTCGATCGCACCGAGCAGCGCCGAAAAGCTGTCGAGCTGCGCGCCCGATCCATTGCCGAGCGCGATGTCGAACCGCCCTTCGGCGTCGCGGCGCAGGGCGATCCGCGCCCCGGTCAGCCGCAGATCGCGCGGCAGGACCTTGCCGGTCAGCATGGCCGCACCGTCGAAGGCCACTCGCGCATCCGGCAGCACCACCAGCGAGCCGCCGTCGGGCTGCAACAACCGCAGATCCCCGACGCGCAGCCTGGGGTGCCAGTCGCGGTCCACCATGACCTCGATCGCGCCCACCGAGACCGAGGCGCCGGGCATCGCCGGGGCGAGGGCGGCGTTCATCCGCTCTTCCGCCTCGGCGACCATCCATACCGGCAGCGGGATCGGCCGCCCGGTCAGCGCCAGCGCCGCGAAGAGCAGCCCGCCCGCCAGCGCCAGCAGCACCGCCAGCGACCAGATGCTGGCCCGCACCGCGACATGCCGCCGGGGGCGTTCCGCCTGGACCTCGCCCGCCCGGACAGGTGCGACAGAGGCGGACAACGGCTCCTGCGAGGAAACCGGCGGCAGCGCGCCCGCCCCTGCCTGTGGCGGGTTCACCGCCGCGCCAGATGGCGGCACCGCCGGCCGGGTCGCCGTCGCGTCACCATCCGGGCCGGAATTTCCCGCATCGCGCCCCCCCGCCGGCGCATCCGGCGACGGCGGGGCTGCGCCGGGCACAGCCGGGGGCGCAAGCGCGCCCCCCTCGCCCCCGACGGGCGGCACCTTCCTCCCAGATATCGCATCCCCGGTCATGCCGTCCGTATTCCCATCCTGTTGCCCGGCCTTGCCTTTATCCTGCTCCCGCGCCAGACAGAAGGCAAAGCCTGCATTCCCGCCCCGGTTCCAAGCAAAGGCCCGCCGATGACCGTTCCACTGCCGATCCAGGGCCAGACGGCCCCCGACTTCACCCTGCCGCGCGATGGCGGCGAGACGATCACCCTGTCCGCCCTGCGGCCGGGCAAAGTGGTGGTCTACTTCTACCCGAAGGATTCTACCCCCGCCTGCACGACCGAGGCACAGGATTTCACCGCTCTGGCGGATGCCTTCGCCGCCGCCGGCACCACGGTGATCGGCATTTCCAAAGACAGCGTGAAGCGCCACGACAGTTTCCGTGGCAAAGCGGGGCTGTCGGTGATCCTCGCCTCGGATGCCGAGGGCACGGTCTGCGAGGATTGGGGCGCCTGGGGCGAGAAAAAGCTATACGGCAAAGCCTATATGGGCATCCGCCGCACGACCTTTCTGATCGACTGCGCGGGCCGCGTCGCGCAGGTCTGGCCGGCGGTAAAGGTCGCGGGCCACGCCGCCGAGGTCCTCGCCGCAGCGCAGGCTTTGTAACCCCGGGGCCGGCGCGCGGCCCGAACGACGGGCGCGATGCCGACAACCGCAGCGGCGGGTCCCCCACACGGCAAGCCATCCCGAACAGACCCTTTCGTCTGCCCGGCGGCTTTCTTCCGCCTGTTTCCGCTTTCGCCCCTTGGCAAATCCCCCGCCGGAACACAGATTCAAGACAACCGCGAAGGAGGCCCCGATGCCCGTCACCCAATTCGCCCTGATCCTGACATCCGTTCTCGCCCTTGGCGGGGCGACCGTCGCCCTGCTGGCCGGGTTCGGCGCATCGGCGCTGCTGCCGGTCGCCGCCGCGACAGGCGCCGCACGGCTGGCGCGCGGCAAGTAACCCCGCCGATGCAGGACAGCCCCGACGACGGCCAGCTTGCCGCCAAAGGCCTTGCGCCCGATGGCGCCGGACGGGTGCTGCTGATCGCCTGCGGGGCCTTGGCACATGAGATCCTCGCGCTGAAGCGCGCGAACGGCTGGACCCACCTCGACCTGCAATGCCTGCCGGCCAACCTGCACCTCTGGCCCGAGCGGATCACTGCCGCCGTTATCGCCGCCGTCGCCGAACACCGCAGCCGATACGAGACGATCTTCGTCGTCTATGCCGATTGCGGCACCGGCGGGATATTGCAGGAAAAGTGCAAGGAACTGGGGGTCGAGATGGTTTCCGGCCCACATTGCTATTCGTTTTTTGAAGGCAATGCGATCTTTGCCGAGCGGGCGGAAACCGAGTTCACCGCCTTTTACCTGACCGACTTCCTCGTCCGGCAGTTCGACGCCTTCGTCTGGCGACCGATGGGACTGGATCGCCACCCGGAGCTGCGCGACATGATGTTCGGCAATTACACGAAACTGGTCTACCAGGCGCAGACCGACGACCCCGCGCTGGATGCCCGTGCGCGGGAATGCGCCGGGCGGCTGGGGCTGGACTACGAACGGCGCTACACGGGCTATGGTGATCTGGCGCGGGTTCTGGCACAGGTGGCCGAATGACGATCGAAGGTCCAGACCGCTTTCCCCGCGCCTTTGCCGCCGCTTTCGGCGCGCAGGATGCCGATGCCATTGCCGCGCTTCTGACGCCCGAGGCCGGCGTTCTGACGCTGAGCGGCCGGTGGGCCGAAGGCCCCGACGCCGCGCGCGAGGCGTGGGCACTCGACTTCGCGGGCCCCCTCGCCAGGGCGCGTCTGGTGACCGGGCGGGTCAGTGCGACGCCGGGCACGGCCGACATCGTGGTGCTGCATCAACGCTATGTCGTCAGCGGGGTGACGGATGGCGATGGCGAGGAATTGCCGCGCATCGCTGCGATCATGGCCGCGACGCTCGCCCTGACGCCGGACGGCTGGCGCGCGCTGTCGCTGTGCCTGGCGCCGCTCGCCTGAGGCAGGGTTCCGCACGCCCCTGACGCTGCTCTCTTCAATGAAATCGGACCGGCGGCTGCCGAGGGCTTCGGGAACTCCGATGGCGCGTCTGGTGCCGGGGATGCGGCCGTCGAACCAGCCATCCGCCATCCCCTGGCGGCGAGACGACAGTTCACAAAGCATTGAAAATGCCCTGACGCCTCAGGCGGTCAGCAGCGACCTGGCGGCGGCGCGGGCGGCTTCCGTCACCGTATCCCCGGCGAGCATCCGGGCGATTTCCTCGATGCGCGCCGCATCGCTCAGCGGCACGACGGTCGAGAGGGTCTGGCCGTCCTCGACCCGCTTTTCCACCCGCCAGTGGTGGTGGCCAAGCGCCGCGACCTGCGGCGAATGGGTGACGACCAGGACCTGGGCGCCCTCGGACAGGGCCTTCAGCCGGCGGCCCACCGCCGCTGCGGTCGCCCCGCCCACGCCCCGGTCGATCTCGTCGAAGATCAGCGTCAGGCCGGGCGTGCCGCCGGTCAGGCAGACCTTCAGCGCCAGCAGGAACCGCGACAACTCCCCGCCCGAGGCGATGCGGTTCAGCGCCCCCGCCGGCGTGCCGGGGTTGGTCGCGACGGTGAAAGTCACGGCATCCGTGCCCTCCGGCCCCGGCTCGCCCGCGGCGACGTCGGTGACGAATACCGCCCTCTCCATCTTCAGCGGCGCAAGCTCGGCCGCCATGGCCGCGTCGAGCTGCCCCGCCGCCGCCCGCCGCGCCGCGCCGATCCGCGCGGCCTCTGCCCTGTAAGCGGCATCGGCGGCCTGCGCCTCGGCCTCCAGCCGGGCGATGCCCTGCGCCCCGCCGTCCAGCGCCGCGAGCCGTGCCCGCAGCGTCCCGGCATGGTTGCCCAGATCGTCGGCCAGAACCCCGTGCTTGCGCGCCAGCGCCCGGATGGCGAACAGCCTCTCCTCCAGCCGCTCAAGCTCGGCCGGGTCGTAATCCAGCGCCGACAGCGCGCCCTCGACCCCCGCCTGGGCGTCCCCAAGCTCGATCAGCGCCCGCGACAGCGCGGCGAGCGCGCCTTCCAGCCGCCCCTCGGCCCGGTCCGACGCGCCTTCCAGCCAGCGGACGGCCTCGCGCATCTGCCCCTCGGCCCCGTCGTCGGAAATCGCCTGGAAAGCACGCGCGACATCGGCGCGGATGCGCTCCGCCCCCTGCATGGCCCGGCGGCGGGCGTCGAGCGCCGCATCCTCGCCCGGCTCGGGGTTCAGCTTGCCGAGTTCCGCCACCGCGTGGCGCAGGAATTCTTCTTCATGGCGGGCGGCGGCAAGGGCCGCCTGCGCATCCTCCAGCGCCGATGCCGCCCGTGCCCGCGACCGCCAGGCGGCGCGCAGGGGTCCCAGGTCCAGCCCCGCAAAACTGTCGAGCAGCGCGCGATGCCCGCGCGGGTTCAACAGACCCCGGTCGTCATGCTGACCGTGCAGTTCCACCAGGTGATCCGACAGCGCCCGCAGCACCTCGCCCGAGACGCGGCGATCGTTGACCCAAGCGGTCTTGCGGCCCTCGGCGGTATTGACCCGGCGCAGGATCAGCTCGTCCCCGGCCTCGATCCCCGCCTCGTCCAGCACCGCCTGCGCGGCATGACCCGGGGACAGATCGAAGACCGCCGTCACCTCGCCCTGGGCCGCGCCGGCGCGCACCAGATCCGCCCGCCCCCGCCAGCCCAGCACGAAGCCGAGCGCATCCAGCAGGATCGACTTGCCCGCCCCCGTCTCGCCGGTCAGCACGTTGAGGCCGGGGCGGAACTCCAGCCCCAGCCGGTCGATGATCAGCACATCGCGTATCTCAAGCGAGACAAGCATCCGCGGCACCCCCTGCGGCGTTCGGCCGGATTACAGCCACTCGCCCCGGACCATCTGGCGATAGACCTTCGACAGCCAGCTGTCGCCCTTGGCCGCCGGTTCCAGCCCCTTGCCCCTCAGCAGCGCGAAGGCGTCCTCGTAGAAGGGCGAGGACTGGTAGTTATAGCCCAGAATCGCCGCCGCCGTCTGCGCCTCGTCCGTCAGGCCAAGCGCCAGATAGGCCTCGGTCAGACGCAGCAGCGCCTCGGCGGTGTGGGTCGTGGTCTGGAAATCCTGGACGACGGTGCGGAACCGGTTGATCGCGGCGGTGTAATTGCCGCGCTTCAGGTAATAGCGCCCGATCTCCATCTCTTTCGCGGCCAGATGGTCGAAGGCGAGATCGAATTTCAGCATCGCCGATTTGGCATATTCGCTGTCGGGATATTGCTCGATCACCGTGCGCAGGGATTGCAGCGCCTGGAAGGTCAGTCCCTGGTCGCGGCCCACCTCGTCGATCTGATCGTAATAGGACAAGGCCATCAGATACTGCGCATAGGCCGCATCCTCGTCGCCCGGGTAGAAATCAAGGAACCGCTGCGCGGATGCGCGCGCCTCTTCGTAGTTCTTGGACTGGTGGTTCGTATAGGCCTGCATGATCAGCGCACGCTTGGCCCATTGCGAATAGGGATAAAGCCGTTCGACTTCCTGGAAGTAGCGCAACGCTTCCTTGGGCTGCTTGTCCACCTCGAGCGAATACTCGCCCTTTTCGTAGATCTGTTCGGCTGTAAGGGCCTCCAGCGGAACCTCACGGGATCTGCCACCGCCACTACATGCCACCAGTAGCCCCAGCGCAACCGCCATGCCAAGGAATCGCACGCCCGACTTCACGCCTGCCATCTTCCGCCTATCCTGTTGCCTGCCCGGACGAATGGCCGTCGCCTTGTCGCCGCTCTTGGCCCTGCTTGTCGGCACCGTCTAGCACAGAAAAATCCGGGTGGCAAAACGGGTTTCAAGGCTTTGCGACGAGACTCAGGCCGCGAACGCGGCCTGGCCAACGGGCAGATCGCCGGAGATGCGACGCCGGCCGAAATGCTGGCGGGCAAGGCGGGCGCCGAGGCGGACGCGCTGGTCGCGGTGCCGGCGCGGCAGGCGGAAGCGATCGAGGCGTTGCGGGGGTGAGCGAACCCTCCAAACCCTTGTTCGTGCCGGCCCCTCGACTGCGCTCGGGGCGAACGGTGGAGATATGGGTTTGACCGAAGTCCTGAACCTCGCCGCGCATCATCTGCTGTTGTCGGCGGCGTCCTTGGGGCTGGCGCTGGTGATCGCGCTACCCCTGGGCCTCGTCGCGTCGCGACGGCCGAGGCTGGCGGCGGCGTCGCTGGGCGTGGCAGGCATAATCCAGACCATCCCCGGCCTCGCACTATTG
>JAATGA010000272.1 GCA_015654855.1 Rhodobacterales bacterium | reverse complement strand
GCGGCAAGGTTCACCGCCTCCATCCCGCTGGCGCAAAAGCGATTGATGGCGAGACCGGGGATCGATTCGTCCAGATCGGACGCCAGAACCGCGGTGCGCGCGAGGCAGCCGCCCTGTTCGCCGACCTGGGTGACATTGCCCCAGATCACATCCTCGACCGCATGGCCGGTCAGGCCGTTCCTCTCCTTCAGCGCGTTCAGGACCTTGGCCGACAGCGCGGCCGAGGTCACCTCGTGCAGCGAGCCATCGGGCCGGCCCTTGCCGCGCGGACTGCGGACGGCGTCGTAGATATAGGCGTCAGACATCGGTCTCCTCCGGTATTCCTCGCGCCGGACCCTAGCAGGCCCTTTGCTGAAAATGGTGCGTTCCGTTGCGTTCCGCCACCAGCGGGACGTCGCGTCACGCGCGCCGTCAGGCGCGGTCGGACGGGTTGCCGGGCATCAGGTCGTAGGGATGTTTCCAGCCGGGCAGCGCCTCGATGTTCGTCAGCCAGCGGTCGATGCCGGGCATCGCCTTGCGGTCGAAGCCAAAGGGTTCGGGGTAAAAGAGATAGCCGCAGCAGGCGGTATCGGCGAGCGTCGGGGCGTTGCCCGCGATCCAGTCGCGTGTCGCCAGATGCCGCTCCAGCGTGGCGAGCGCCGCCTGCACCCGGCCGGAAAGCCATTGGATCGTCTGAAGGGGCCGCTTTTCTTCGGGCAGGAAGTTCATCAGAAAGCGCAGCACGCCCTGTTGGCCGCTGCCTTTCTGCCCGTCCCAGAACAGCCAGCGCAGGATCTCGTTCCGGTCGCCTTCAGTCAGGCGGCCGGTCCGCTCGGCGACATGCAACTGGATCACGCAGGATTGCGTAAGGGTCAGATCGCCCTCGACGAGGATCGGGGCTTCGCCCATTTCGTTCAGTGCCATAAAGTCTGCGCTTCGCGTGGCGCCGTGGAAGAAATCGACCTGGACCGGTTCCCAGTCGTAGCCGGTCAGCGCCATGGTCAGCGCCGCCTTGTAGGCATTTCCGCTTTCACCGAAGCAATAGAGTTTCGCAGTCATTGCAGGCCCTTTCCGAGGCACAGGGCCGCAGCTGTCGCAGCCCCGGGGTGAGCAGTCGCGCGACTGTAACCCGGCGAGGGGACCGGTGGGAATCTCCTCGTTGATCCGCCGAAATCCGCAGCTCCGTATCGGCGCGAGCCGCCCCGGGGCGGGCACCGTCCGGCGGATCGGCGGGGTTGCCCGGATCAGGGTTTGCGCAACGCCGTCACCGCCGAGGAGGGAATCGTTGCGCCGCCGGCAAGGACCAGCACGGTGCCCGTATCGGTACCCTGCACCTCTTGCACCAGGGCATAGGATTCGATGCCTGTCGTGGCGATCAACTCGTCGCCGTTCCAGCTTTCCAGCGTCAGGGCATAGGTGCCCGCGGGAAGCGGGTTGCCGGCGGCATCGGCGCCAAGCCATTGATATGGATCGGTCCCGACCGGCAATTCCTCACGCGAGACGAGCGTGCCGGCGGCGTTCTTCACCACCAGAACCAGGCTGTCGGCGAGGGTGGCGGGCTTGGGCGACAGGGTGACCGGCGTCGCGCCGTCGAAAACGACCGGAACCTCGGCCCGGACCTCGCTACCCACCCAGCCCGCAAGCTCCGACAGACCGATCAGCCCCATCTGGGTGCCGAGATCGGTCAGAAGAGAGTTCGTCTTCATCTGCTGTTCGACACCCGAGAAGGTCGCGAGTTGCACCGCGTAATCGGTCGAATCGATCGGGTTCAGAGGATCCTGATTCTGCAACTGGGTGGTCAGCATCTTCAGGAAGGTTTCGAAATCCGAGGTGATGGCCGAGGCGCTGGCCGTGCTGCCGGTGGTCGAACCGCCAGAGGGGGTGGTTGTGGTGCCGCTGTAATTGGTAGAGATCGCCATGTCCTGCCTTTCAGATGCGGATATGCAGCCGGCCTCGGCCCTCGGCTGGGGCCCAGATGACCGATGCGGTTGAAAAACCGTCGCCCGTGCCGATTTGCGCGGGAATTGGATCATCGGTTATGGCTGCTGCGGTATAACTGTCGGTGTTCCGCGCGCCCTGCTGCCAGTTGCCGAAGGACAGGCTTGCTTCGCCCAGACCCGCCTGCCGCAGATCGGCGACCAGGGTTTCGGAATTTCGTCGCAACAGTTCGAGCGTTTCGGTCCGTTCGGCGGCGACGACGACACGCAGAATGTCGCCGCTGCGCGACAATTCCATCCTGACCTGCCCAAGCTCGGCATCCGGTAGGTTGAGTTCCAGCGTGTTTCCCTCGGTGCCGACGAGCCGCACATCTGCCAGCCGGGCATCCGTTCCGGCACCAGCGGGCCGGGGCGCGCCCGTCCCCCCGGCGCGTGCGGCGCTTGCCGCGGCGGCTATCTGGCTGGAAACCAGGCGGGCGAAAGCATCCGGGGGGCTGTTGGCGTTCGTGTCGCTCCGCATCTCGGCAGAGGGAAAAGATGGCGAAGTTTCCGCCTCGCCACTCTGATCCCCGCCGCTTTGATTCGTATCGCTTTGTCCCTTGCCCGCATCGGCGCGGGTGTCGGGCGCGATGTTTCGCGTCTCTGACCGGGGTTCTTCCGGCGATGGCGGCTTATCGTCCGCCGGAGAATCGGAAGGATCGCCAAGGTCGACCGGGGCGGCGGTCGGGGTTCGCACAAGTTCTGTCGCAACTTGCGCCACCAAGGGCAATTGTTGTGCCGCCGGTATCTGTGCGGTCGGTTGAGAAGCCGAGGAGGCAGCCCCCGGATCGGTTTGCCCCTCGCCTGCCGGGATCGTCGGGTCTGGCGTTTCCGCGATCAGCGCCCCGATGGCCGTGACCGCGGGTATCGGGATGTTTTGCGTCAGCGGCGGCGCGGCTATCTGATCCGGGTGCAAAATCGCGCCCGGATCGTCGTCCGCGTCGCCTTCGTCCTTGCTTTCGGCGGGGCCGTCGGAGGCGGGAAAGGCCTCGGGCGGCGTGGCGGTGGGGCGGATGGCGGCCAAAGGCCCCCCGATGGCCGAATCGGAGGCAGTCTCCGCCGGAAGGTCGAGCGGTGGCATTCCCTCCGGCAAGGAAGCCTCGCCCTCCGGGGCGACATCTCCCGCCGAAAGGGATTCCTCTGCCGGCGCAGAGGGGGCGGGTTCGGGAGAAGTTGCCTGCGACTCCGCCAGGACTTTCGCAAATCCGTCGTCCTCAGGCATGGCGGCGGCGGAATTCGCCTCGTCACCACGCGAGCGCTGCATTTCGGCGACGACAATCTGTTGTTGCACGAGGGGGATCATCTGTATCCGACTTCTGCCGAGGTTCTCGTGAACTATCGCGGCAATTGGTTACCCGTTGTTTACCCGGCGCGCAGATTCTGGCCTGGTCACATCGAACGGGAAAAGCCATGCAGATCACACCGATCCTTCCGCCGCGGGAGGCTTCCGCCGCGCCCCGATCCGGCCCCGCGCCGGACGACCCGCTTTACCTGCGCGCACAGCAGCTCGAGGCTGCTTTTCTGGCGGAAATGCTCGGTCTTGCCGGACTTGGCGAGACGGAGGGGGCCTTCGGCGGTGGCATCGGGGAGGAGCAGTTCTCTTCGTTCCTGCGGCAGGAGCAGGCCCAGGCGATCGTTGCCCGGGGCGGCATCGGGCTGGCCGAATCGCTGTTCCTGGCGATGGGGGGCGGCAATGACGCAGCATGAACCGCTTGCCGTCCTGCTGGACCGCACCCGGGCCGCGTTGATCGCCGGCGATCTCGCGGCGCTTCCGGCGCTGACCGTCGCGACCGAGGCGGCGCTGGCCGGGTGGCGGCCCGCGAACGGGGCCGAACTGACCGCGCTCGCAGCGGCTGCGGAACGCAACGCCCGCTGCCTGTCCGCGGCGGGGGCGGGGCTGCGCGCCGCGCGGTCGCGGCTGGCCGAGATCGCCGCAGCCGGACGCAGCATCGGCTACGATGTCGAGGGGCGCCGCGTCGGCCTGCCCGCGCCCGCAACGCTTGCCCGCAGGTTCTGATCATTCAAATACCGGGCATTCGCGCCGCCCAGGTTAGCACTCCGTTATAGGTTGGCACGCTTCAATCGCCTTGCATCCCGGTGAGGGGATGGCGCGGCAAAACCGCCGCAAAGGACAGAATGCCCGCGTAGCCGCCATCCGGCGGCAGTTTCCGCCCCGCGCAAAGCGTATGGGCCATGTGAAGGAAGATGCGATGTCGTCCATTCTGACGAACTCCAGCGCGATGGTCGCGCTGCAAACGCTGAAGTCGATCAATTCGAACCTGACCAAGGTGCAGGCCGAGATCTCGACCGGAAAAACGGTGGCCACGGCCAAGGACAATGCCTCGGTCTGGGCGATCTCGAAAGTGATGGAATCCGATGTCAAAGGCTTCACCGGCATCTCGGACAGTCTCAACGTCGCCTCCTCGGCGCTGGGCGTCGCCGCCGATGCGTCCGAATCCATCCAGACCGCGCTGACCGAGATCAAGGCTAAGATCGTCGCCGCCCAGGCCGAGACCTCGGACCGCGAAAAGCTGCAAACCGACATCGACAATTATGTCAACCAGATCAAGACGATCACCAATGCGGCGCAATTCTACGGCCTGAACCTTCTGGTCGGGACCGAGGATATGAACGTCCTGTCCTCGCTGGACCGCGACAGCGCCGGCGGCGTCACCGCGAGCACGATCACCGTCAAGCGCCAGGACCTGACGACAGAAGCCGGCACTTACGGCACCGGCGCCTCGCTGAACGCCAACATGTCGATCAGCGGCGGCCTTTACACCGCCGACGTGGGCACGGCCGACGCGCTGAACAGCGACGGCAACACCGCGACGATCACCATGGGCACCGGTGCCTATACCGCGACCTCGGCCCTGACGCTGAACGTGGGCGGAACCGAGGTCCGCTTCACTGCGGGCGAACTGGTCGCGGCCAACGAAACCGATGCCGCGACCATCGTGCGCGCCCGCATCAACAGCCTGGGCATCGAGGGCGTCACCGCCGGCGGCACGGGTGCCGCCGTTGTGCTGACCTCGACCCGCGCTTTCGAGGCGGCACAGATCGACGTGGCGAGCCAGACCGCGACCCCGGCCACGGTGCAGATCACTGCATTGGGCGCGACGACCGGTCTGACCCAGGCCTCGGCCACCATCGGGGAACGCGCCGAAAGCATCGGCTTCCTCGTCGGTGCCGCGATCGAGGAAGGCGACGGCTACCGCGTCACCTTCGGCGGGCAGCAATTCACCTATGTCTCCGGCCCGGACGAAACCCTGAAGGATGTGGCGGAAGGGCTGAAAATCGCCATCGACTCGGCCAAGATCGAGGGTATCACCACCAAGGTCGCGCAGGATGCGACCTCGGGCCAGTGGCAGTTGCTGATCGACAACGACAGCGCCACCGACTACACGCTCGGCTCGGTCGGCACCAAGGGCGGCGAGGCCTCGGGCGGTTTGCTTGGCCTCGACAGCCTGAACGTTCTGACGGCGGACAGCGCCGAGGCGGCGCTGACCAACATCGAGACGCTGATCACCAAGGCCATCGACTCGGCGGCGGCCTTCGGTGCGGCGCAGATCCGCATCGAGACCCAGGTCGATTTCGTCGGCAAGCTGACCGATGCGTTGAAAACGGAGATCGGCACCATGGTCGATGCCGATCTCGAGGAAGCCTCGGCCCGCATCCAGGCCCTGCAAGTTCAGCAACAGTTGGGCATTCAGGCGCTGTCGATTGCCAACTCGGCACCGCAGTCGATCCTGTCGCTGTTCCAGTAACACGCGCAGACCCCGGGGGTGTGGCATGGTCCGCACCCCCGGATTTCCCCGCCAGTCCCGCTGATCGGAAGGGTCCGCCTTGTCAACGCATTCCCTTGCGCAGAACGCCTATGGCCGCTCGTCCGCGACCGTCCGGGCCCCGCGCAGTATCGAATACGACCTGTTCGCCCGCACCACCCACCGCCTTTCGCATTGTTTTGCCGACCGGGTGGCGAATTTCCCGGCCTTCGCCGCGGCCTTGAACGAAAACAATCGCTTGTGGCGCACTTTGGCCGTCGACCTGTCGGATGCCGGCAACGCCCTTCCGGGTGAATTGCGGGCACGACTGTTCTATCTTTACGAATTCACCGCCGTGCACAGCCGAAAGCTGCTGAAAGGCGAGGGCAGCGTCGATGTCCTGGTCGAGATCAACACCGCCGTCATGCGGGGCTTGCGCGGTCAGGGGGGCGCGGCATGACCGGCCTCGTCCTGAAACTCGGGCCGCATGAGCGGGTGCTGATCAACGGCGCGGTGATCGAGAATGGCGACCGGCGCTCGCGCCTGGCCGTGATGACACCCAATGCCCATATCCTGCGGCTGCGCGACGCGATCCATCCCGAGGAGGTCAACACCCCGGTGCGCCGCGTCTGTTATGTCGCGCAACTGATCCTGTCGGGCGACGCAGAACCGGAAGAGGCGCGGCGGCAGTTGTTGCGCGGGATCGAACAGTTAAGCCAGGTGCTGACCGACCGCGACAGCCGCGCGCAGCTTGCGCTCGCCACCCATGCGGTGGTGGAACACCAGTTCTATCAGGCGCTGAAATGCCTGCGCCTGCTGTTGCCACGGGAGGAGCGGCTGTTCGCCGCCGGAGAGTTATGACCTATGCGCCCATCCTGCCTCTGTCGGGCTATACCGGCTGGACTTTTCTGCAACGCACAATTGAGACGCAGAAGGAAACCTTCGGCAACTCCGCCGAGATGCAGCGCGATGAGGAGTATTTTCGCGAGAATATCGGCAAAATCACCAGTGCCGAAGAACTGGTTTCCGACTACCGGTTGCTGAAGGTCTCTCTCGGGGCCTTCGGTCTCGATGAAGACATCAACAACCGATACTATATTCAGCGGATATTGTCGGACGGCACGACCAGTGACACCGCGCTGTCGTCAAAACTGGCGGACAAGACCTATGCCCGGCTGTCCGCCGCCTTTGGATTCGGGGAAGGCGAGACGTCGCTGAACCGGATGGAGGGGTTCGCCGACGCGATCCTGACCTCTTACAAGGACCGGCAGTTTGAATCCGCGGTCGGCGACCAGGATGAAACCATGCGCCTTGCCCTGAATGCCAAACGCGAATTGTCCGACCTTGCCTCGCGCGCTGAAAGCAGCAGTGCCGATACGTTGTGGTATTCGGTCATGGGCAGCGAGCCGTTGCGCGAGGTTTTCCAAACCGCGCTTGGTCTGCCATCGGGTTTCGCTTCGCTGGATCTGGATCAACAACTCGCGACTCTGCGCGAAAAGACCGAGGCACTGCTTGGCGACGGCGAGATATCGCAATTCTCGGACGCGGGCCAGATCGAGGCTCTGGTCCGACGCTATATGATCCGGGCCGAGGCAAGTTCGGGCACGATCAGCTTTCTGACGCCGGGCGCCGGCGCGCTGACCCTGTTGCAGGCGACCAGCGGCACCGCATCTGACGGCAGCTCTGGCCTGTTGTCGATCCTTTACGGCGGCTGAGCCTCCGCCGGGTGCCGATCCGTCCGGTGACGCGGCCCGTCGCGGGGGATCCGGCCCAAGCCTTTGTTGCCCTTTGCCCCGGCATTCGCTACATCGGCTCCGTCCCGCGCAATGGAGTCTTCCGATGGCCTCGTATCAATATGTCTACCACATGGATGGGGTGTCGAAGACCTATCCCGGCGGCAAGAAGGTGTTCGAGAACATCCGCCTGAACTTCCTTCCCGGCGTCAAGATCGGCGTGGTCGGCGTCAACGGCGCGGGTAAATCGACGCTGTTGAAGGTCATGGCCGGCATCGACAAGGACTTCCAGGGCGAGGCCTGGGCCGCCAAGGGCGCCAAGGTCGGTTACCTGAGCCAGGAGCCGGTGCTGGATCCGCAGCTCAACGTGCGCGGCAATGTCATGGAGGGCGTAAAGGCCAAGCAGGACAAGCTCGACCGCTACAATGAACTCGCCATGAATTACTCGGACGAGACCGCCGAGGAAATGGCGCGGCTTCAGGACGAGATCGACGCCGAAAACCTGTGGGATCTGGATGCCCAGGTCGATGTCGCGATGGAGGCGTTGCGCTGCCCGCCGGACGATGCCGACGTGGAGACACTGTCGGGTGGTGAACGCCGCCGGGTCGCGCTGTGCAAGCTGCTGCTCGAAGCGCCCGACATGCTGCTGCTTGACGAGCCGACCAACCACCT
>JAATGA010000220.1 GCA_015654855.1 Rhodobacterales bacterium | reverse complement strand
GGCGCAATGGGCTGTGGGCAGCGAAAGGACCAGCCGCGCGTCGCGCATCGCCGCCCCGGCCAGCCGTTCGGCGGCGGGGGCGGCGATGCAGGCCGGACAGGCGGAAAACCCGCCCCCCGCTTCGGCTTCGGCAATCGGCGCGACGATAGTCATGGCGTCAGCCCTTCACGAAAAGGTCGATACGCTGATGGAACAGGGTGCCGTCGGGGGCATGGGCCTCGACCTGCATCATCCATTTGCCAGGGGCGAGTTCCATGCTCGCCACATGCACCCCGCCGCGCAGATCGAAGGCGGGGGTGCGGTCGTCCTTGGCCTCGGTCGTGCGGCCGACCAGGACCTTCAGGTCCTTGATCGGTGCGGGCAGGCCCTCGCGGTCGGTAAAGGCCAGCCGCAATTCGTCAGCCGCCGGATCGTATTCGGGCGCCAGTTGCCAGCCGAGCGCCAGTTGCGCGCGACGCTCGCGGTCGAAACTCTGACTCGCGACATAGGAGTTTTTGACCTCCAGCCCCGGAAAGGTGCCGATGGCCCGCTGCGCGAGGGTGATGTTCACCCCGATGATCACGCCGAAAAAGGCCAGGACCAGGACCAGCACCCGCCGCCCGGTCAACTCGGACCGCGACAGGACGAGGCCGGCCAGGATCACCACCAGCACCAGCCCGAGGACGAAACCGATCTCGGGGGTCAGGAATCGCTCGAACGGAAGTTGCAGCACGGATCAGTCTCCCTTGCCATTGAACAGGGTGTCATGTCTTACGCGGTCGGTGCCGCCCTGATCCTCGATCCACAGCGTGACCTCGGTCCGGTCGGCGCGGGCGAGCGCGCTGCCGGGGGCGGCCACGAGATAAATCCTTTGGGTCAGCGTCTCGTTCGCCGGGACCAGAACCTTCTGCGCCGGCTCGCCCTCCAGGCTCAACGTCAGACCCTGGGCACCGGCGACCGAGATGGCGAAGTCGCGGTCGTCGCCGTTCTTGTTGCGCAGCCGCAGGTCATAGGTGTTGCGGATCGCGCCATCCGACAGGGTAACGTAGAGCGGGTTTCTGACCGGCGTCACGTTCACGTCGATGGCCGAGCGCATGAACAGCATCGCCACCAGGATGACGCCTACCGCCGCCCAGAGCACGGTGTAAACCACGGTGCGCGGCCGGAAGACGTGTTTCCATACCGATTTCGGCGGCTGGCCCGCCGCTTCCGCCGCCTCGTCGGTCAGGGCCATATAGCCCACCAGTCCGCGCGGCTTGCCCACCTTGTCCATCACATCGTTGCAGGCGTCGATGCACAAACCGCAGGTGATGCAGGCGAGTTGCTGGCCGTCGCGGATGTCGATACCCATCGGGCAGACATTGGCGCAGGCCATGCAGTCGATGCAATCGCCGAGGCGTTCCGCTGCGCCTTCGGCCTTGCGGTGTTTACCGCGCGGCTCGCCCCGCCAGAAACGGTAGCCGATGGTGATCGTATCCTCGTCCATCATCGCGGACTGGATGCGCGGCCAGGGGCAGGCGTAGATGCAGATCTGTTCGCGCGCGAACCCGCCGAAGGCGAATGTGGTCAGCGTCAGGATCCCCATCGTCGTATAGGCGACCGGATGGGCATTGCCGGTGACCAGATCGCGCAACAGCGTCGGTGCGTCGGTGAAATAGAAAATCCAGGCCCCGCCGGTGGCCAGGCCGATCAGCAGCCAGATCGTCCATTTGACCATGCGCTTGCGGATCTTCTCGCCATCCCACTTCTGCCGGAAAAGCCGCAGGCGGGCATTGCGGTCGCCCTCGACCCAGCGTTCGACCAGGATGAAAAGGTCGGTCCAGACGGTCTGCGGGCAGGTATAGCCGCACCAGACCCGCCCGGCGGCGCTGGTGAACAGAAACAGCCCCAAGCCCGCCATGATCAGCAGGCCGGCGACGAAATAAAATTCGTGCGGCCATATCTCTATCATGAAGAAGAAGAACCGGCGGTGGGCAAGGTCGACCAACACCGCCTGATCCGGCAGGTTCGGCCCGCGATCCCAGCGGATCCAGGGGGTGATGTAGTAGATTCCCAGCGTCACCGCCATGATCCACCATTTCAGGCGGCGGAAGGTGCCCTGGACGCGGCGCGGAAAGATCGGCTCTCGGGCGGCATACAGGCTGGGTGGGGCGGATTCCTGGCTTGTCACGGATAGCTCCGGTTCATTCGACTGGCGACTTCCGGTCCCGTATCGGACACCGGCGCGGGCGCGACCTTGACCTGGGTCAAATCTGCATGGCCCATGCAGCTTTGTTGTCCGTGTAACTTTGACGCAGGCGCGCCCTCCCCCGACGCCGGGACAGGCCGCGTGGGCCGCACCTGAACAGGCACGGCCCGACGCTGTCTTGCTGGGGAAACCGGGCCCGACGCTCCCAGGAAACGCGCGAACAGGGTGGAGCGCCGGGACCCGACCGCGGAACCATTGGTTCCGACAAAAATAATTTTGCACCCGCCGGCGGCCGCGCGCCTTGACCTGTATCAAGGCGCAGGGCGCTTATGACAGATGTGCAGCTTTTTCCGCGGGCGAAATGCGGGTGGTATCAGCCTCGCGCGCCTCGGCCGCAATCCATCGGGCAAAGGCCCGCGCGGCGGGGCGCAGCGGCCCGGGGCGGTGGACCAGCCAGTAAGCCTTGCCATTTTCGATGACCGAAAGGGCGCGCAGCCGCCCCGCCGCAATGTCAGCCTCAACAAACAGGCGTGAGGTCACGACAATCCCCTGCCCAGCCCGGACCGCCTCGATCTTCAGGCTGCCGGGCAGCGAGACGATGCCCCCTTCCCGCCGCACCGAACTGCGCGACAAAAGCAGCAGCGAATCGTCCGCCCCGGTCTCGTCGATCCAGGGCAGACGGGCCAGCGCGTCGATGTCGTCATCCGCAATCCCCTCGACCAGCGAGGGGGCGGCAACCGCGACCAGCGGGGTCGGCATCATCATATGCGATTCAAGTCCCGGCCAGACCCCGGTGCCATAGCGCAGCGCGAGATCTATTCCGCCCGGCATCATCGGCTCGATCTCGACCGACGGCAGCAGCATCACGCTTACCCCCGGATGGGCGGCGCGAAACCGGGGCAGCCGTGGCAGCAGCCAGGCGGCGGCAAAGGCGGGGGAAGTCGTGACCTGTAGCGGACGGTCGGCGTCAGCCCCGGTCAGATCGGCCACCGTTCTTGCCATCCGGTCGAAGCCCGCCACCACCGCCTCGGCCAGCTGGCGCCCGGTTTCGGTCGGCACCGGCGGGCTGGTCGTGCGGTCCAGCAGCGCCAGCCCCAGCCGGGTTTCCAGCGCACGGATCTGCTGACTGACCGCCGCATGTGAAACATTCAGCGCCGCACCCGCTGCCGTCATTGACCCGGTGTCGAACCAGGCCGCATAGGCCCGCAGCGCGGCGAGCGGGGGAAGGTTACGCCAGTCTGCCATGTAAGCCTGACTTACAATATTGAAAATCGCTTCGCTCGCATGATGCGTCAGTTTCCTGAATGATCAAGCAGGAAATGGAGGTTCGAGATGCTGCAAATTCTTGCAAGAACTTTCGGGATAGCGGCGCGGACGGACAAGATCGCCGACCGGAGGGAAAGCCGGTTCCCGCAACCCTCGCGCGACTGGCCGCCGTTCGGCGCGGTGCCCGAGCCCGGACCGGACTGGCCCGCTCCGCCGCATTGGTATCAGCGGCGGGACGCACCCAGTTGCCGCGACTGACCGCCGCCGGTAAAGCGAAAGGGGCGGCCCGAAGGCCGCCCCCGCTTCCCGCCGAAAGATACCCGCGCGATCAATGCGCCATCAACACCGGCAGTTCCGCCTGTTCCAGCATGTTACGCGTCGCGCCACCGAGGATCGCTTCGCGGAAACGGGAATGCCCGTAGGCCCCCATCACCAAAAGGTCGGCATCCACGTCGCGGATATGCCGTTTCAGCACATCCGACACCCGCGGCATGGTTTTCGCCAGGACCGAAACCTCGGCCTTGACGCCGTGGCGGACAAGGGACTGACACAGCAACCCGCCGGGGTCGGAGCGGTCGGCGCTGGTCGAAGGCGGGTCGATGATCGCGATGTTCACCGATTCGGCCGATTTCAGCAGCGGCAGAGCGCGGCGCACCGAAACCAGCGCCTCACTGCTCTGGTTCCATGCGACGACGACCCGCTTGGGCAACGGGTTGGCAAGCCCGCCCGCCGGCACGATCAGAACCGGGGCCTGGCCCTCGAACAAGGCCGCCTCGACGACGGTTTCGGACACCGCGCCCTGACCGTCGCCATAGGGCTTCGGCATGACGACCAGATCGGCGAAACGCGAGCGCTGCGCGATCAGTTCGGTCAAGAGGCCGATCTGCGTGACGCCGGTCTCGACCGACCAGCGCAGGTCGGTCTCTTCGCCCTCGATGGCCTTGCGGGCGGCAGCTTCGTTCTCGCGCGCCTCGGCTTCGGCGCGCTCCAGCGCGGCCTGCAACAGCACCACGCCGCTGCCGACATAGCTGTAGCCCACCTGCGTCCGGTCGACGCCAAGGGCCAGAACGTCCAGATGCGCATCCTC
>JAATGA010000278.1 GCA_015654855.1 Rhodobacterales bacterium | reverse complement strand
TGCCGTTCACAGGGAAGGTGTCGTAGCTGCGCCCGCCGGGATGCGCAACGTGATAGGTGCAGCCGCCGATCGCCCGACCCGTCCATGTGTCGTAGATGTCGAAATGCAACGGCGCGTCGACCGGCAGCACCGGATGCAGCGCCATCGCGGGCTGCCAGGCCTTGAACCGCACCGCAGCGACCGAGGATCCGCCGCCGACCGGCTGCATCGGCAACCGCCTGCCGTTGCAGCAGACGGCATAGCGCGAGGGGTCGGCCGCGGTCAGCTTTGCCTGCAAGCGTTCAACCGAGCTGTCGGTATAGCGCACCGTGCCGCCGATGGCCCCGGTCTCGCCCAGCACATGCCAGGGCTCCAGCGCCTGACGGATCTCAAGATGCGCGCCGTCGTATTCCACTTCGCCGCAGAAGGGGAAGCGGAACTCGGATTGCGCCACGAACCATTCGGGCTGCAACGCGAACCCGTTGGCGCCAAGGTCCTTCAGCACATCGAGGAAATCGACCCAGAGGAAATGCGGCAGCATGAAGCGGTCGTGCAACTGCGTGCCCCAGCGGGTGAAGCCGCCCGAGATCGGATTGTCCCACAGCCGCGCGATGATCGCCCGGATCAGCACCTGCTGCGCCAGGCTCATCCTGGGATGCGGCGGCATCTCGAACCCGCGGAACTCGACCAGGCCCAGGCGGCCGGTCGGGCCGTCGGGGGAATACATCTTGTCGATGCAGATTTCCGCCCGATGGGTGTTGCCGGTGACATCGACCAGCAGATTGCGGAACAGCCGGTCGGTCAGCCAGGGCAGCGGCGGCACGCCCCGTCCGGGATCGGGCACCTGCGCCATGGCCATTTCGAGTTCATACAAGCTGTCGTGCCGCGCCTCGTCGATGCGGGGGGCCTGGCTCGTCGGCCCGATGAACAGGCCCGAGAACAGGTAGGACAGGCTCGGGTGCCGCTGCCAGAACAGCACCAGGCTGCGCAGCAGATCGGGCCGGCGCAGGAACGGGCTGTCGAGCGTCGTGCGCCCGCCGACCACGACATGGTTTCCGCCGCCCGTGCCTGTATGCCGTCCGTCGATCATGAACTTGTCGGCGCCAAGACGGGACAGCCGGGCCTCTTCATAGACCGCCTCGGTGATCGCGACGCATTCGTCCCAGTCGGATGCGGGGTGGATGTTCACCTCGATCACGCCGGGGTCGGGGGCGACGCGGATCACGTTCAGCCGGCTGTCATGCGGGGGCGCATAGCCCTCGATATGCACCGGCAGGCCCAGCTTCGCCGCCGCCGCCTCGGCCGCGTTGACCAGATCGAGGTATTCCTCGATCTGCGCGGTCGGCGGCATGAAGACGCAAAGCCGCCCTTGCCGCGCCTCGACGGATATGGCGGTGCGGACCTTGCCGCCGACCTCGGAAATCTCTTGCGGCACGAGGGTCTGGGCCCCCTCGGCGGCGGTGAAGGAAAAGGCCGACAGCGCGCGGCCGGGATCGGCGATCGGTTCGATCCTCTCCGGCACGGGCAAATCGCCGCGTGGCTCGGTCGGATCGGCGGGGTTGATATAGGGATACTGCGCCGGCGACAGCCATTCCAGCGCCCCGAGCGGCAGACGATAGCCGACCGGACTGTCGCCGGGGACGAGGAACAGCCGCTTGCGGCGCAGCGACCACTTCTCCGACCGCCATTTGCGATGATGCCCGGCCTGCGCCTGCCAGGCCTGGACCGGCAGCACATAGCCGGTCGGCCTCGTCAGCCCGCGCTCGAAGACGGTCGCCATGCGCAGCCGCGCCTCGGGATCCTCGAGCTTCGAGTTCTCGGGCGTCACGTTGTCGGGAAGCATCGCCTCCTTCAGCAGCCACTCGCCCGGATCCTCGTAGGCCGGCACGACGTAATCGGCGCCAAGCTGCAACTCGTCGGCGATAGTGGCGAGCAGGGCCTGCGCCGCCTCGGGCGTGGCATGGGCGTTCACGCTGCCCTCGCGGGCCACAAGGCTTTCGTTCTGCCAGATCGGCTGACCGTCGCGGCGCCAATACAGGCTGAAGGTCCAGCGCGGCAGCGTCTCGCCCGGATACCACTTGCCCTGGCCGTAGTGCAGAAAGCCCCCCGGAGCAAACCGCTCGCGCAGCCGGCGGATCAGCTCGTCCGCCAGCACCCGCTTTTGCGGGCCGACGGCGGCGGTGTTCCATTCCTCGCTTTTGAAATCGTCGATGGACACGAAGGTCGGCTCGCCGCCCATGGTCAGCCGCACATCGCCGTCCTTCAGGCGCCGGTCGACCTCGTGACCCAGCTTGTTCAGCGCGTCCCACGCATCGTCCGAGAAGGGTTTGGTGATGCGCGGATGCTCCGCCACCCGCGTCACCCTCATGTCGAAGTCGAAGTCGGTCCTCACCTCGCCCACCGCCGAGAACCCGCCCGAGATCGGTGCGGCATTGCGGTAATGCGGTGTGGCCGCCAGCGGGATATGGCTCTCTCCGGTCAGCAGGCCAGAGGTCGGATCCAGCCCGATCCAGCCCGCGCCGGGGATATAGACCTCGCACCAGGCGTGCAGGTCGGTGAAATCGACCTCGGTCCCCGAGGGACCGTCCAAAGCCTTCACATCCGGCTTGAGCTGGATCAGATAGCCCGAGACGAACCGCGCTGCGAAACCGAAATGCCGCAACGCGTTGACCAGCAGCCAGGACGAGTCGCGACACGATCCGGTGCCGCGCTCGAAGGTCTGTTCGGGCGATTGCACACCCGGCTCCATACGGATCACATAGCCCACGGTATTGGCCACCATGGCGTTCAGGTGCACGATGAAATCCGTCGTGCGGCACTTCTCTTTCGGAACCGTTTCCAGGAACGCCTGCAACAGCGGCCCGGCAGGTTCCGCCTTGCGATAGATCGACAGATCCTCGATCAGATCCGCCGGGTATTCAAAGGGCCAGAACTCCGCCTCATCCTCGGTGAAGAAGTCGAAGGGGTTGTAGACCGTCATATCGGCGACCAGATCGACCTCGATCCCGAACTCGCGCACCGGCTCGGGAAAAACGAAGCGCGCCAGCCAGTTGCCATAGGGATCCTGCTGGTAGTTCACGAAGTGGTTTTCGGGCGTGACCTTCAGGCTGTGCGACAGTACGCGCGTCCGGCTGTGCGGCGCGGGGCGCAGGCGGATGATCTGCGGCCCCAGCGACACGGGACGGTCGTAGGTATAATGAGTCCGGTGATAGATGCTTGCCTTGATCGCCATTCGCTTCCCGCGCGCCCTGCTTGCCTGCCTGTTGCCGGGGGAACTCCCCCGCCTGCGACAGTTTCACAGTTCCCCGGGCCGTGCCACAGCTATGCCGGTGAAATCGCCCTGACTTTGCCGATTTCAGGGGCGAATGCACAAATGTCAGGCAGGCATTTCCCCATCCCTTTGCGAAAATATCCTCGGGGGGTGAACGGGCCGCAGGCCCGGATGGGGGCCGACAGCCCCCTTGCAACCGTTGAGCCCACACCCGACCCCCTGACGACAGGCCCCGCACGCCGCAGTCAGGCGAAGGGATCCGCCGGATAGCCCACCCCGGTCAGATACAGCCCCTGGGGCGGGCAGACCGGCCCGCAGGCCGCGCGGTCCCGCGCCTCCAGCGCCGCCTTCACATCCGCCGCCGCCCAGGATCCGGCCCCCACCCGTTCCAGCGTACCGACGATGGAGCGCACCTGGTTGTGCAGAAAGCTCCGCGCCCGCAAACGGAATCGGTATTCCGTCCCGCCCGGCACCTGAAAGCCGTCGATGGCGATCTCGTCCAGCGTCTTGACCGGGCTTTTCGCCTGGCAGATCGAGGATCGGAAGGTGGTGAAATCGTGGTTCCCGACCAGATGCGCCGCGCCCTCGCGCATCGCGCCCAGGTCGAGCGGGTTCAGCACCTGCCACACCCGCCCCCGGTCATGCGTCACCGGCGCCCGCCGCGCGACCAGCCGGAACAGATACCGCCGCTCCACGGCGGAGAATCGCGCGTGGAAATCGCCGGGCACCCGCGTGGCGGCAAGAATTGCGACCGGCAGCGGCTTCAGATGCCAGTTCAGCGCTTCGGACAGGCGGAACGGGTCCCAGTCGCGCGCCAGGTCGACCGTGGCCACCTGGCCCGTCGCATGGACGCCCGTATCGGTGCGCCCGGCCCCGGCAATGGTGTGTTCACCCGGCTCCAGCCGCGCCAGCGCCGCCTCGATAGCGCCCTGCACCGAGGGCTGGCCGCCGGCCTGCCGCTGCCAGCCGTGGAACGGCCCGCCATCATAGTCGATCTTCAGCGCAAATCTCGGCATGAGCCGGCAATAGCGCGGCGGGGCGGGCGCGTCCACGGCTAAGCGGATGGCTGATGCTGGCGGCGCAAGGGGGCTTTCCGCCCCCCTCCGGTTGCGGTCGGACACCGCATATCCCGACGAGGCACGGGGCGCGAAGAGTCCGGGAACCCGGCGTCCCGGTCAGCAGCGCTTTTCCCGGCCTGGGGCGCGGGTTTCGGCGGCGCGGGCTTTCCCCCTACCGGACGGGCAGTTGCCGCCCTATCTTCAGGCGGAATGGCAGAGGGGCAGAATGGGCCTGACCGATCTTACCAACGGCATCGCGGGCACCTTCGGCAGCCTGTTCCACAGCGTCACCGGCGGCCTGCTGGCCGACGACACCATCCGGCTGGGCGTCACTGGCCTGTCGCGGGCGGGCAAGACCGTGTTCATCACCGGGCTGGTCGCCAATCTGCTCGACCGGGGGCGGATGCCGCAGCTGAAGGGTGCGGGGCGGATCGAGGCCGCCTTCCTGCAACCGCAACCCGACGATACCCTGCCGCGCTTCGACTATGAGGGCCATCTCGCCGCGCTGACCGGCGACAACCCACGCTGGCCCGAATCGACCCGTGCGGTGTCGGAACTGCGGCTGTCCTTCCGCATCCGGCCCGAGGGCTTCCTCTCCGGTCTGCAATCGGTGCGAACCCTGCATCTCGACATCGTGGACTATCCCGGCGAATGGTTGCTGGACCTGGCGCTGCTGGACAAGTCCTACACCCAGTGGTCGGAGGAGACCTTCGACCGTATCGCGAAACGATCCCAGGCACAGGATTTCCTCGCCCTCGCCCGGGCCGAGGACGGGGCTCTGCGCCTCGACGAGCCGCGCGCCCAGGCCCTCGCCGCCAGCTTCACCGATTACCTCACCGCCGCCCGCGCGGCCGGTTACAGCGATTGCACGCCGGGGCGGTTCCTGTTGCCGGGGGAACTCGCCGGCTCCCCCGTCCTGACCTTCGCGCCATTGCCGCAACCGGCGGCGACCCCGCGCAACTCGCTCTGGCGCGAGATGGAACGGCGGTATGAGGCCTATAAGGACAAGGTGGTCAAACCGTTCTTCCGCAATCATTTCGCCCGGATCGACCGCCAGGTCGTGCTGGTCGATGTGCTGGGCGCCATCCACCAGGGCCCCCGCGCGGTCGAGGATCTGCGCCGCACCATGGCCGAGGTTCTGGCCGCCTTTCGCCCGGGCCGCAACGGCTGGCTTTCAGGGCTTCTGGGGGGCAAGCGGGTCGAACGCATCCTCTTTGCCGCGACCAAGGCCGACCATCTGCACCACACGCAGCACCCCGCCCTGACCGCCATCACCGAGGCGCTGCTGCGCGACGCCAGATCGCGGGCCGATTTCGCCGGGGCGCAGACGGCGGCCATGTCGCTGGCCGGTCTGCGCGCCACGGTCGAGGAAATGGTCACCCGCGACGGGGAAGAGATCGGCGCGGTGCGGGGCCGCCTGCTTTCCACCGGCAAACAGGCGGTGATGTATCCCGGCGATCTGCCCCGCGACCCGGCCCGCATCCTTTCGCCGGCGCGCGAGGGGGCGGAGAAATGGCTGGATGCCGATTTCGGCCTGATGGGCTTTGCCCCTGCGCGGATCACCCTGCAACCGGGCGAGGGGCCGCCGCATATCCGCCTCGACCGCGCGGCCCAATTCCTGATCGGCGACAGGATCTGAGGACAGAATGACCGAGGACGACATCCCCCGCCGCCGCCCCCTGCTGATCGAGGTCGACGAGGCCGAGCCCCCGGCCGACCCCGGCGCGGCCCCCGCCGTCACCGATGCCGAGGCGACAGGGGCCGCCATGCAGGCCGCCGCCCGGATCATGACGCGCCGCCGCTCGCCGCTATCGCGTTTTGCAACTTTTGTCTTCGGCACGCTCTTTACCTTCGTGCTGTCGGTCGCGGCGTGGAATTTCGTCGCCGACCTCTTCACCACCAACGAAACGCTGGGGACGGTGGCCTTCGTTCTGGTGATCCTCGCCGCGCTGATCGTGCTGATCTATGCGGCGAAGGAGCTGACGGCCTTCGCCCGGCTCGCGCGGCTCGACCATCTGCACAAGGCGAGCGCCGAGGCGCGGGCCTCCGCCGATCTGGCACAGGCGCGCAAGGTGGCGGATGCCATCCGCGCCCTTTATGCGAACAGGGCGGAAACCGCCTGGGGCCGCGCACGCCTGGCCGAACGCGAGGCCGATATCCTCGACGCCGACGCGCTGCTGTCGCTGACCGAGGCGGAACTGCTCGCCCCCCTCGACCGCGCCGCGCAAACGGAAGTCGAGGCCGCCGCCCGCCTCGTCGCCACGGCGACGGCGATCATCCCCCTCGCCCTGGTCGATGTCGCGACGGCGCTCTGGGCCAACCTGCGCATGGTCCGCCGGGTCGCGGAGATCTACGGCGGGCGGGCCGGGTCCTTCGGCTCGCTGCGGCTGCTGCGCCGCACCTTCGCCAGCCTGCTGGCGGCGGGGGTCGTGTCGCTGACCGACGACATGCTGGGCTCGGTCGCGGGCGGCGGACTGCTGTCACGCCTGTCGCGCCGCTTTGGCGAGGGGGTGGTGAACGGCGCGCTGACCGCAAGGCTCGGCATCGCGGCGATGGAGGTCTGCCGCCCGATGCCCTTCACCGCTTTGCCCCGCCCCGGCGTGGGCGGCATCACCAGCCGGGCGTTGGCCGGGCTGATCCCGCGCGGCGAACGGGACCCCGGACCGAGTTGACATCTGCCTCCTTCATCCTGGCGCAAATATCCTCGGGGTGCGGGGGACAAGGCTCCCCCGCTCCGGCCAGCCGCAAGAGCCACCCGGGACGGATCAGCCCCCTGCTTCGCTCCTGCCCGCCGCACGTCCCATGACCGGGGCCAGCGCCAGCACCGCCATCAGCATGACCGCCGCGAAGACGAAGGCCGCGCGCAGCCCGAAGGCCCCGGCCATGAAGCCAAGCGCCGGCGGCCCGACGAAGTAACCGCAATAGCCAAGCAGCGTCGCCCGCGCGACCGCCCGCGCCCGCGCCTCGGGCCGGGCAAGCCGGCCGGTCAGCGAAAAGGCGGTCGGCGCGATCACCGAACTGCCGATCCCCATGGTGACGAACCCCGCATAGGCCATCGCCGGGCTGACCGCCGCCGCCGCGACCAGCGCACCCACGGCCGAGATCAGCGCCCCGCCCGTCAGCAGTCGCGCCGGGCTGATCCGCATCGCCAATCCCTGGCCGAACAGCCGCGCCACCCCCATGGTCAGCGCGATGGCCGCAGGCCCCATCGCCCCCTCGGCGGGCGAGCCGCCGAGCGTCTTTTCGATATGCAGCGCCGACCAGCTTTCCGCCGCGTTCTCGGTCAGAAAGGCGATCAGCACGATCCCGCCGCCGATCACCGGCACAAGGCCCAGACCGCCCGGAGCCGAGCCGTCCTTCGGCCTGGCCAGGCCCAGGATCGCCCCGTCCCGCTCGGCTGTGGCTAGCGCGATGCACCCGGCGAGCAGCGCCATCGCCCCCAGCACCGGGGCCGGGCCATAGCCCTGCGCCCGCATCGCCCCGGTCAGGATCGCCCCCGCGGCATAGCCGAAGGAATAGGCGGCATGGCACAGGTTCATCAGCGGCACGCCCCGGTCGTTTTCCAGCGCGGCGACCCGGGCGTTCATCAGAACATCGGTCAGCCCGGTGCCGAAGCCGCAGGCCAGCATCGCCAGCGGGAACACCGCCGCGACCGTCACCTGGCCCGGCAGCACGAAGGCCGCCGCCATGAACAGACAGGCTGCGGGCAGCGCCGCCCGGCCAAGCCTGGCGCCGATCGCAGGCGCAAGCAGCATCGCGACGACCGCGGCCATCGGCGTGAACAGCAGCAGCACCCCCAGATCGCGCTCGCTTACGTCGAGCTGTGCCTTCACGTCGGGCAGACAGGCGGCGAACCCGCCCCAAAGGACGCCCATGGCGGCAAAGGCCGCCAGACCGGGCCGGGAAAGGGAAAGAAGACGAAGGGAACGCATGGGACCTCGTGTCGCGCGCGGGATCGCGTCCCCGGCCGTATCCCGCCCGCCCCGCCTCGGCAAGCCTGCCGCCGACCCGGCCCCGTCCGCCACCGACACGCGCAGCGCGGGGCGGTCCCCGGACGACGACGCCCCGGAAACCGCGACCCCGCCGGCCCCTTCCTCCTGGCCCGAATACCCACCTGCGCCCTCCGCCCCGGCCCGGTTGACTCCGCTCCGCCTCGCGCCCATAGCGGAGGGCATCCCTTCGCCCCGCGCCGCGACCGGCGCGATCAGCCGCAAAGGCCGCCCCATGCGCTACGATCCGACCCGCATCCTGCCCGCCGCCCGGTTCAGCGACCTGCCGAACCCCTACTTCGGCAAGGTGCGCGACTGCTACGACCTGGCCCCCACGGCCGATTTCCCCGAAGGCCGCCGCATCCTGATCTCGTCGGACCGGATCTCGGCCTTCGACCGCATCCTCGCGGCCATCCCCTACAAGGGACAGGTGCTGACGCAGATGGCGCGCTACTGGTTCGAGGCGACGGCGGACATCTGCCCGAACCATGTGATCGAATACCCCGACCCGAATGTCGTCGTCGGGCGCCTTGTCACCATCCTGCCGGTCGAAATCGTCGTGCGCGGTTATCTGGCGGGGACCACCGGCACCTCGGTCCTGACCATGTATCGCAAAGGCGTGCGGACCATGTATGGCCACACCCTGCCCGACGGGTTGCGCGACAACCAGGCCCTGCCCGAGCCGATCATCACCCCGACCTCGAAAGCCTTCGACGGCGGTCATGACGAGCCGCTGACGGCCACCGAAATCGTCGAACAGGGCCTGCTGACGCAAGACCAGTGGGACGATGTGACGGCGAAGGCCCTCGCCCTGTTCGCGCGCGGCGCGAGCATGGCGGCGGAGCGCGGGCTGATCCTCGTCGATACGAAATACGAATTCGGCACCGATGCCGCCGGCAATATCCTGATCGCCGATGAGATCCACACGCCCGATTCCAGTCGTTACTGGATCGCCGACAGCTATCCGGCGGCCTTTGCGGCCGGCGAACGACCCGCGAGTTTCGACAAGGATGTGATCCGCGCCTGGGTCGCGGCGCGCTGCGATCCCTACAAGGACGAGATCCCCGGGATCCCCCCCGAGATGATCGAAAAGACCGCCCGCGCCTATGTCGAGGCCTTCGAGATGATCACCGGCCAGACCTTCGTGCCCGATCTGTCGGGCGATACCGTGCTCGACCGGGTGCGGGCGAACCTGAGCGGCTATTTCCCGGCCTGACGGCCCGGATCACACCGATGATTGCGCTAACGCGGCACTCGTTTAGGATCGGCCCGCGACAGGCACCGGGGGAGGATGCGCATGATTCTGAGTTGTGGTGAGGCGCTGATCGACATGCTGCCGCGACGGACGGCGGCGGGCGAGGATGCCTTCGCCCCCCATGCCGGCGGGGCGGTGTTCAACACCGCCATCGCGCTTGGCCGCCTGGGCGCGCCCTCGGCCTTCTTCTCGGGCCTCTCGACCGATCTGTTCGGCGAGATACTGACGCGCACCCTGGAAGGCTCGCGCGTCGATACCTCGTTCTGCGCAAGGTACGCCCGGCCCACGACGCTGGCCTTCGTGCGGCTGGTGGACGGCAACGCCTCTTACGCGTTTTACGACGAGAACACCGCCGGGCGGCTGCTGTCGCCGGCCGACCTGCCCGAGTTGCCGGAGGCGGTTCAGACGCTGTTCTTCGGCGGCATCAGCCTGGTGAACGACCCCGCCGCCGCGACCTACGAGGCGCTGCAAGCGCGCGAGTCGGGACGGCGCGTCACCATGATCGACCCGAACATCCGCCCCGGTTTCATCACCGACGAGGCCTCCTATCGCGCCCGGCTCGACCGGATGATCGGGCGGGCCGATATCGTGAAGCTGTCGGACGAGGATCTGCACTGGCTGGCCGGGCATGGCGATCTGGCGGTGCTGGCGCGCACCCTGTTGCGGCGCGGCCCGCGCATCCTCTTCGTCACCGAGGGTGCGAAAGGGGCTTGGGCCTTCACCGAAACCGAGGCGAGGTTCGCCGCCGCCACCCCGGTAACCGTCGCCGATACGGTCGGCGCGGGCGATACGTTCAACGCGGGCGTCCTCGCCGCGCTGCACCGCGCCGGCGTGCTGAGCCGCAAGGGCCTGGAGGCCACAGACGCGGCGGCGCTGGATGCGGCGCTGGCGCTCGGCACGCGGGCGGCGGCGATCACCGTCAGCCGCGCCGGGGCCAACCCGCCCTGGGATCACGAGTTGTGAGGGCCATCGTCCAGCGCGTCGCCCGGGCGAAGGTCACCGTCGACGGCGCCGTCGCCGGCGAAATCGGCGCGGGCCTGCTGATCCTCGTCTGCGCGATGCAGGGCGATACGGGGGCCGAGGCCGACCGCCTGGCGGCAAAGATCGCCAAACTGCGCATCTTCCGCGACGAGGCGGGCAAGATGAACCGATCCGTCCGCGATATCGGTGGCGCCGCGCTGATCGTCTCGCAGTTCACGCTCGCGGCCGATCTGCGTGGCAACCGCCCCGGCTTTTCCACCGCCGCCGCCCCGGACGAGGGCAAGCGGCTTTACGAATACTTCACCGCGCGGATGCAGGCCGAGGGGCTGCCGACGGCGAACGGCATCTTCGGCGCGGATATGGCGGTCGAGCTGGTGAACGACGGGCCGGTGACGATTTGGGTCGATACCGCCGCCTGAGGCGGCCCCGCCGGTCCGCCGCCAGCCTGCGGCCCGCGCCGCCGCAGAAGCTGCTGCCCCTCGATCACCGCATCGGCTGGCGGCGCATCTGCGCGCAGACAGGCCCCGGTCAGCACGCAGTCCGCAAAAACGACCACGGGAAAAGCGAGACATCGCAGACCGGACCCTCTGCCCGGACAGGGCTTTCGGCCCCGTCCGCACGACCCCTGGCCCTTACTGGAACGGGTTCTTCGGATTGCTCGTCAGCGCATCGGCACAGTTGATCATCGCATCCATCGACGCGCGCGAGCCCGCCAGCGAATACCACATCACATCCTCGTTCGTGGCGCTGCGCAGGAACAGCTTGGACCCTTGCGCGATCTCGACCAGGAAGCGGGTGGTCTGATCGCCCGCCGGCAGGTCGAACAGCACCGAGTTTTCATACAGATCGGCGGCATTCAGCGTCCAGGGGGCACGGCGGTCGACCTGCACCTTCAGATCGGCGGTGCCGCCACCGAACTGCCACTGGGTCGAATAGAACTGCAACCGCAGCATCCCGTTTTGAAAGAACCACAGCGCAAAGCTGTCGCCCGGGGCCGAGACCTCGGCCTTGCAAGCCAGCGATCCGTCGTCAAAGGCGACGCCCGACACCTGCCAGTGCTTGTGGCTGAACAGGGTTTCGGAATAGGGCTCGGCCCTCAGCGGCAGGGCGGAAAGCGCCATCACGGCCAGCATCCCCCCGGCCCATGCCCGTCTGACCAGTTTCATTTCGCGTCTCCATCGTCGAACCTGCCACGAGATTGTGAACAAAGCGACGATTCCCGCAAGATGTGGAAAGATGACGAATGCGGTCATCCGGCGGAAACTGCGCCTTCGCGGCCCGCCGGACCGCCGGGCACCCGGCCGTAAGGGACAGGGCGGCCATGACGAGATGTGTGAAGCCGCCCGCAAGGGCGTAAGACGCCCGACAGCCGCCGCATCCGCCCGGCGCGCCGCGCGCGGGAACGGGCAATCGCCGCGACAGAGGCATCGCGACTCTCACGAGTGACCGACCGCCCTGTTTCACGCGGCGACCGGCTCGGCGATCTGTCGGAAAACCGGACCAGGCCCCGGCGTCACGCCCAGTCGAAGGGGGTGATATAAGCCCCCAGCAGCGTGGCGACCGCCGCCTCGTCCACCTGGCCGTCCCGGGCGAGGCGGGCGACGAGGCCGCGCTTCTTGTCCTCGACCACCGCCGCGACATGGGCGGGGATGCCCGCCTCGGTCAGCGCGGCGTCGTAGACCCGGGTGATCGCCAGGCGGCGCAGATCGGGCTTGAACACTTTGCCCACCGCCGTTTTCGGCAGTTCGGCCAGGATCTCGATATGCTTCGGGACCGCCGCGCGTTCGGTGATCCTGGCGCGGGCGAAGTCCAGCAGATCGGCCTCGGTCGCGGTGGCGCCCACCACAAGTTCGACATAGGCGCAGGGCAGTTCGCCCGCATGGGCGTCGGGCTGGCCGATGGCCGCGACCCCGGCCACCGCCGGATGGGCCATCAGCGCCTCTTCAATCGTGGCGGGGTCGATGTTGTGGCCGCCCCGGATGATCAGATCCTTCGCCCGTCCGGTGATATAGAGGTATCCCTCGGCATCCAGCCGGCCGAGGTAGCCGGTGCGCAGGAAGCGGCCCTCCGCAAAAAGCTCGCGGTTCTTGTCGACCTCGGTATAGGTCGAGCCCTCGAAGACGCCGGGATTCGCGACGCAGATCTCGCCCACCTCGTCGACCCCGCATTCGCGGAAGCCTTCCGGCGTCTTTTGCAGGATGCGGACATGGCTGTAGGGGAAGGGCAG
>JAATGA010000345.1 GCA_015654855.1 Rhodobacterales bacterium | reverse complement strand
CGACCATGCAGCGCAGATTCATGGCCTCGGCGGCGACGCTGGCATTCGTCGCGGCGGTATCGGCATCGGGCGCGGCGCGCGCCGACTATTCGCTGACCATCCTGCATACCAACGATTTCCATGACCGGTTCGAGCCGATCTCGAAATACGACGGCCCCTGCGCCCCGGAGGACAATGCCGGGGGCGAATGCTTCGGCGGATCGGCCCGCCTGGTCTCGGCCCTGGCCGAGGCGCGGGCGCGGTCGAACAACACGATCCTCGTCGATGGCGGCGACCAGTTCCAGGGCACGCTGTTCTACACTTACTACAAGGGCAGGATGACGGCCGAGTTCATGGAGCGCCTCGGTTACGATGCGATGACCGTGGGCAACCACGAATTCGACGACGGGCCGGAGGTTCTGGCCGGTTTCATCGACGCGGTGAAATTCCCGGTGCTGATGTCGAATGCCGATGTGAGCCTGGAACCCCGTCTGAAGGGCAAGATCCGAAAGTCGGTGGTGATCGAGCGGGGCGGCGAGAAGATCGGGCTGATCGGCCTGACCACGGTCGACACGCCCGAAATCGCCAGCCCCGGCAAGAATGTGATCTTCACCGACCCGGTTCCGGCCGTCCAGGCCGAGGTTGACCGGCTGACGGAGGAAGGCATCAACAAGATCGTCGTCCTGTCGCATTCCGGCATGGTCGTCGACAAGCGCGTGGCGGCGGAAACCACCGGCATCGATGTAATCGTCGGCGGGCATGACAACACTTATCTGTCGAACACCGACGACAAGGCCTCGGGTCCCTATCCGGTGATTGTGGGCAAGACCGCCATCGTCCAGGCCTATGCCTATGGCAAGTTCCTGGGCGAGCTGAACGTCACCTTCGACGACAAGGGCGAGATCGTCGAGGCGAAGGGCAATCCGCTGATCATGGATACCAAGGTGGCCGAGGACAGCGATACGCTCGCGCGGATTGCCGAACTGGCGCAGCCGCTGGCCGAGATCCGCAACAAGGTCGTGGCCGAAACCTCGGCGCCCATCGAGGGCAACCGCGATATCTGCCGCCAGGAGGAATGCTCGATGGGCAACCTGGTCGCCGATGCGCAACTCGCGCGCGTGAAGGATCAGGGGGTGACGATCAGCCTTGCGAACTCCGGCGGGCTTCGCGCCTCGATCGACGCGGGGCCCGTGACGATGGGCGAGGTGCTGACCGTGCTGCCCTTCCAGAACACGCTGTCCACCTTCGAGGTGACGGGGGCGGAACTTCTGGCCGCGCTGGAGAACGGCGCCAGCCAGCATGAAGAAAAGGCCGGTCGTTTCCTTCAGGTGGCGGGGATGAAATACGCCTTCGACGTGTCCAAACCGGTGGGTGCGCGCATCTCGGATGTCGAGGTGGCCGACGGCGGGGCCTTCGTGCCGCTCGACCCGGAGAAGCGCTATCTGGTCGTGTCGAACAACTATGTCCGCCAGGGCGGCGACGGTTTCGCCATGTTCGAACATGCGGCAAAGGCCTATGACTACGGCCCCGATCTCGCCGATGTGGTGGCGGAATTCATCGCCGCGAGCGGGGCCTACAAGCCCTACACCGATGGCCGCATCACCAGGAAGTAGCCTCGCGCCCAGGGGCGGCGGGAAGCCCCGCGGGCGTTCGCGGGTCAGCTCGGGCTTCGCCGACACCCGCGCCGGGATATGGGTCAGGCCCTTGGGTGCACCGCCCGCTTCATTGGCCTGCGCCGGCGGCCAGGATGCGTTCGGTGCGAAGAATGGCGCGGAATGATGCGGAATACTTCTGTTCTGTGCGGTGGGGCCGTTTGCCTGGCGGACAGGACTGTCCGGCGGTCAGGAAAAAGACACCGCCGGCCCATAAAAGGCACCTGCCGGCCGTCCGTGTCGTCGCGACGGACGCGGCACTTTGGCGGGCCCGGGCGTCTGTCACGTCTGGCCTTGCTCGTCCTCGGTCGGTTCGGGCGCCATGCCGGGAATCGCACCGTGCTTCACGAACTGCCAGCGTCTGAGCCGGTCGGTGGCGGCCATCCGCTTTGCGTCCGTGGTGGGCGGCTTGCTCAGGAACTCTGCCAGGTCGAAGCGTGGTTTTTGTGAGAACATCGTCATGCAGTCTCCTTTTCAGTGACAGAACAGCCCCGGCATGTCGGCGGTCCCGAGGGGCCGGGGGCACATCCGGGGGACATGGAAAAACGGCGAAGCCATGCCTCGCCGCCTTCCCTTCCTGATCGCGTTCGCTGCCGACGCCCCGTAAGGACAGGGGGCCTTGTCGGGCCAGGCCAGCAGGAACACATCGCCGCCGGGCGAACCCCGACGTCGGGTCAGGTCACTCCTGAATATGTGCGTGCAATTGCCGGTAGGGGTTCAGCGGCTCGGATCCCGAACTGCGAACATAGATGCGACGCTGGCCGGAATGTGCAGGAATTGCCGCTGTCGAAAGATGAAGTGTCGGTCTGTTATGAGGCAGGCCGGCGGATCGTCGCGCGCCCTGGGCGCCCTCCGCCTTTTTGTCGGGGTCCAAATGCGGGCCCTCCATAGCACCGCGAAGGAAATACCCTGCGGATCATTCCAATATGGGCATCGGGCGGTAACCGGCAAGGGAAAGTTATGAAGTTTCGCATATGAGGGTGAGGATGTGGCGAAGATTTCTCGCATTCTTCCGGGCGCGCGGGGTTTGCCGCGGCCTCGCGTGTCCGGGCGGATGGCGTGTCATGGGCAGGACGGCGCTGAGGTTTCCCCCTGAAACACGCGAACGCGCGGTGCGGCGTGCCCGCGATCTGGTCGCGGCGGGCGCCATCGGCCGGCTGCGCCATGTCGATGCGGCCTTCAGCTACAACAACACCGATCCCGCCAATATCCGCAACCGGGCCGAGGCCGGGGGCGGTGGCCTGCGCGACATCGGGGTCTATACGCTCGGCTCGCTGCGCTATGTGGTCGGTGGTGTCGCGGGGGCAGAGGCGGTGCGGATGAAGGGCCAGGCGATCTTCGACGCGGGCGTCGACATTTTCGCCGATCTGACCGGCATCTTTGAGGGGCCGGAGGGTCGGGCGACCTTCCGCTCAATGACCTCGACGCGGATGCAGAACCGGCAGGAGGTCGCGGCTCCAGGGCGATGCCCGGCTGATCCGGCTGACCACGCCCTGCAACCCCGATGTCTTCGGCGAGGCGCGGGTGGAACTGCACCTGCCCGGGCCGAAGGGCCAGGGCATTGCTGTGACGGTCGAACGCTTTCCGGGCGTGAACCGCTATGTCCTGCAAGTCGAGGCCTTTGGCCGCGCGATCCGCGAGGGCGCGGCCTGGCCCGTGCCGCTGGAATTCAGCCGCGACACGCAAGAGGCGGTGGACACGGCCTTTGCCATGGCCGAGGCGGTGTCGATCTGACATCCGCGCCCGCCGCGGTCCGTGCCTGCGGCAGGCCGTTTGCATCAAGAGGAAGGGCTCAGCCCTCCATCGCCTCCAATTCGTCGATGAAGCCAGCGATCATGTCGAGGCCCTTGTTCCAGAAGGCGGGGTCCGAGAGGTCGAGGCCGAAGGGCGCCAGCAATTCCTTGTGGTGCTTCGACCCGCCCGCTTTCAGCATGTCGAAATACTTCGCCTGGAAGTCGGGCAGCCCGTCGGCATAGGCCGCGTAAAGCGCATTCACCAGCCCGTCGCCGAACGCATAGGCATAGACGTAGAAGGGCGAGTGGATGAAATGCGGGATGTAGGCCCAGAAGGTTTCATACCCGTCCATGAACTCGAAGGCATCGCCGAGCGATTCCGCCTGGATCGACATCCACAGCGCGTTGATGTCGTCGGGGGTAAGTTCGCCCTCGGCCCGCGCGGCGTGGAGTTTGCATTCAAAGTCGTAAAAGGCGATCTGGCGGACGACCGTGTTGATCATATCCTCGACCTTGCCGGCCAGCAGGGTCTTGCGTTCCGACGGGGTTTTCGCCTCGTCCAGCAGCTTGCGGAAGGTCAGCATCTCACCAAAGACCGATGCGGTTTCGGCGAGCGTCAGGGGCGTCGAGGACAGCAGTTCCCCCTGGCCCGCCGCCAGCACCTGGTGGACGCCATGGCCCAGCTCATGCGCAAGCGTCATCACATCGCGCGGTTTGCCCAGGTAGTTCAGCATGACATAGGGGTGCACAGTGGTGACGGTCGGATGGGCGAAGGCCCCCGGCGCCTTGCCCGGCTTCACGCCCGCGTCGATCCAGCCTTTGTCGAAGAAGGGTTTCGCGATCCCCGCCATTTCCGGCGCAAAGGCGGCATAGGCCGACAGCACCGTCTGTTCGGCCTGCGCCCAGTCCACGGTTTTCGCCGGTTCCAGCGCCAGTGGCGCGTTGCGGTCCCAGACCTGCAACCGGTCGAGGCCCATCCATTTCGCCTTCAGCCGGTAATAGCGGTGCGAGAGTTTCGGATAGGCCGCGACCACAGCATTGCGCAGCGCCTCGACCACCTCGGGTTCCACATGGTTCGACAGATGCCGCGCGGTCTGCGGCGTCGGCATCTTGCGCCAGCGATCCTCGATCTCCTTTTCCTTGGCGAGGGTGTTGGAAATCCGGGAGAAAAGCTTGATGTTCTTGTCGAACACCACCGCAAGCGCCTTTGCCGCCGCCTCGCGTTTGGCGCGGTCGGTGTCGGTCATCAGGTTCAGGGTGGATTCGAGGTTCAGTTCATCTCCCTCGCCCTCGACCTTGAAGGTCAGGCCGGCGGTGGTTTCGTCGAACAGGCGGTTCCAGGCCGCCGAACCCACGGTCGACTGATCGTGCAGGAATTTCTCCAACTCGTCCGAAAGCTGATAGGGGCGCATGGCGCGCATCCGCTCGAAGACGGGTTTATAGCGGGCGAGGTCGGCATTGGCCGCGAGCAATCCGGCGAGAAAGCCGTCGTCCAGCCGGTTGAATTCCAGGCTGAAGAACACCAGCGGCGTGGTGAAGGTGGTGATCCGGTCCTGGGCGTCGGCCATGAACTTCGCCCGCTCGCTGTCCATGGTGTTCTGGTAATAGCGCAGGCCGGCGTAGGACATGATCCGACCGGCAACCACGTCGATCTGTTCATAGGCCCGGACGCAGGTCAGCAGGCCGGCCGCGTCGAGCGTGGCGAGTTTGCCTTCGTAAGCGGTGGCGAAATCGGCGCAGGCCGTTTCCAGCCAGGCCATGTCGCGCGCGAATTCCGGCGCGTCGGGGGCGGGATAGAGGTCGGACAGGTCCCAGTCCGGCAGATTCCCGAAACCCCCGGCCGAGGGGTTGGCATCGAAGACGGGGCGGGGCAGGGACAGCGACATGGGCGGGCCTTTCATTCGTTCGCCTGACATCTAGGCGCGAGGGGCCGGGTTGCGCAAGGTGCGCAGGCCTTTGCCCGCCTGGTTCAGCCCTCGCGGCGGATCAGCGCGGCGATGGCGGCGAGCGGGGTTGCATCCCGCGCGACCGCCTGAGGCAGGGCGCGGACGAGGCGCGGGTTCAGCAGGACGAACCCGGCCTTGCGGCGCGGCGCGGGCGCCACCCCGTCGAAGGCCAGTTCGAACATGCGCTCGGGCGGGACGAGGCGAACCGGGCCGAAGCGTTCGACCGTATGGGCGCGGATCCAGGCGGCGATCTCTGCCATCCCGGCCTGCGGCAGGCCGGGCGGGATCTGCGCTACGGGCAGGAACTCTGCCGTGGCAGGATCCGGCAGGCCGAAGCTCAGCGTCGCGAATCCGGTGCCGGGGGCCGCGTGGCCGTAGATCAGCGCGGCGGTCAGCAGGCGCGGCGGCGGGGTCCACAGGTGGCGGGGGCCGATGCCTGCGACGGGGTGCAGCACCGCGCCCCCCGGACCGGCGAGCGCGGGCAGGTCGATCCAGGCTGTCAGCGGCACGGGCACAGGCAGGATCGGCAGCCCCGCCGGCAGTCCGGCGATCAGCGCGGCGAGACGCGGACCCTGATCCCCCGGCGCGATCCGTGCCCCGGCGAGGCGGGGCAGATCGGTCGGCCGAAACCGCCCGCCGGGTGCGAGCCTGCCGCCGAGGACGGACCCCGGCGGCAGGGCGCGGACGAGCGCGGCGAGGGGGGCCGGGTCCAGCGGCTCCCCGGTTTCGGACCACAGTGCCGCGCCGTTCGTGCCGGTGACGAGTTGCGCGCGCGGGCCGTCCGCCGGTTCGACGCGCCAGGCGGTCGCGGGGCCAAGCGCCTCGACCGGCACGGCAAGCGGCGGCTCGGGTGGGAAGGGGGCGGGGGCCAGTGCCTCCTCTCCCGGCGCGGCGAAGCTGGCAGGGTCGGCGGTCCCGGCATCCCAGTCTCCGGCCAGGCGCAGGGCCAGGGTCGCCGGATCGGCGTTCGACAGCCGGGCAAGTGCGCGGGCGATCAGGCCGGGCGGCAGGGTCAGGCGAAAACCGCCGGTCGTCAGTCGGTTGAACGTATGCCGCGCCTCGACCGGCAGCCGCCCCCACAGGGCGAGGGCGAAGGCGTGCCGTTCCGCCTCGGGCGCGCCCGACAGGCGGGCAAGGCCGCTCAGCACCTCGGCCAGGGACGGGACCGGCCCGGCGTCGGACGCGGGCGGCGGCAGGACCTGTGCCGCCGCCTCGGCCAGGTCGCCGGTCTCGGCCCGGCAGAGGTCGAACAGCCAGTCGGGCAGGCCCGCCGCCGCCGCCGCCCAGGCACCGAGTTCTCCGGCGCTGGCGATCCGGCGCGGGCGACGCCCCAGCAGCAGGGCGGCGGTGCGCAGCCTGTCCTGTGGCGCCATGGCGGCGAAGTGGCGGCTCAGCGCCGCCTCGCGCGCGGACAGGGTGCGGTCGGCGTCCAGATCGCGGATCAGCGCGGCGAGGGTCAGCATCGCCACGCTCCGCCGTCGGGGATGTGCGGGGCGGCCGCGTTGAGTGCGACGATCAGCTTGCATCGGTCCCCGCCCTCGCGGGCAAGCGTTGCAGCCGTGCCCCGGCGCGACCGTTGCGGGCGGGCCTGCCGCGGCTGGAAGGGACATGTCCCGAATGGCATGGCGTCAATCCGCCTCGTCACGCGGTGGCGTGTGATCGCCCGCAGCGGCGTCATAGCCCTGATCGCGCAGCCAGCGGGCGAAGACCCCGGTATAGCCATGCACCGTCACGACGCGGGTCGCCCCGGTCGCGCGGATCGCGGCGTTCAGGCCGGGCCAGTCGGCGTGGTCCGACAGGGCAAAGCCGCGCATTGCCCCGCGCCCCTGGCGGTGCCGCCCGACCGCCGCCCAGCCCGAGGCGAGCGCGGTTTCCGCATCCGCCAGCCGGTCGGCCCAGGGTCCGCCCTGCGCCGAGGGCGGATGCAGGATCAGCGCGCCTGCGAAATCCTCCGGCCGGGCCTGATCCAGGGCAAGAGTGTCCGGCAGCGGATAGCCCTGGGTCCGCAGAACGCGGTTCACCGCCTCGACCGCCGGATGGGTCAGGATCGGCCCCGGCAGCGGCGCCAGCCCCGCCAGCGCTGCGATCAGCCGCTGCGCCTTGCCGAAGGACCAGGCGGCAACCAGCGCCGGACGCCGCTGCTCTGCCAGGCCCTGCCACCAGGTCAGCAGATCGCCTGTCACCTGCGCCTGTGGTTGCCAGCGGTAGACCGGCAGGCCGAAGGTGCATTCGGTGACGAAGCCATGCGCCGCCACCGGCTCGAACGCTTCGGCGAAGCCGTCGTCCTCGGTTTTGTAATCGCCCGAGACGACCCAGACCTCGCCCGCGACCTCGACCCGGATCTGGGCGGAGCCGGGGACGTGGCCCGCCGGGTGAAAGCTGACCGTCGCGCCGCCGATCCGTCGCGGCTCGCCCCAGGCGATCCCTTCGGCGGCGATCCGGCCCAGGCGATGGCGGATCACCGGCAGGGCGGCATGGGTGGTCAGATAGGCGCCCATGCCGGGGCGGGCGTGGTCGGAATGGCCATGGGTGACCAGCGCCCGGTCCACCTTGCGGTGCGGGTCGATGTAAAAGCCCCCGGCGGGGCAGAAGATGCCTTTTTCGGTGAAGGTCAGAACGGGATCGGCCATGACCCCAAGATAGTAACTTTTCCGGCGAAGGGAACTTGCCTGAAATTTAGGCGTTTGCACAGGGTCGCAGCCGATTTCCGAAGGTAACCTCTTTCCCCTGCCGAAGGCGGCTGCTTAACATGAACGCAAGACGCGATACCGGGGGTGGCAGGCGGTGACGACCTACTTCAACGAAATGTATCAGGACGGCTCTGTTCGCTCCCCCTATGCAAGGCTTGAAGACTGGATGCGGGCGATGCCTGCCGAGTTGCGGCAGATGAAGCAGGCCGAGGCCGAGGCCCTGTTCCGCCGCATCGGCATCACCTTCGCGGTCTATGGCGAGGGCGGCGATCCGGACCGCCTGATCCCCTTCGACATGTTTCCCAGGGTGTTCACGCACAACGAATGGGTAAGGCTGGAGCGCGGTATCAAGCAGCGGGCGCGGGCCCTGAACGCCTTTCTGGTCGATGTCTATGGCCGGGGAGAGATCGTTCGGGCGGGCCGCGTTCCCGCGCGTCTGGTTTACGAGAACGAGGCATATGAGAAGGCCGTCGTCGGCATCGTGCCGCCGAAAGGGGTCTATTCCCACATCGTCGGCATCGACCTGGTGCGCACCGGCCCGGACGAGTTCTTCGTGCTGGAGGACAACTGCCGCACGCCGTCGGGCGTCAGCTACATGCT
>JAATGA010000383.1 GCA_015654855.1 Rhodobacterales bacterium | reverse complement strand
GCGACGATCTCGGAGGCCGAGGCCGAACCGCCGTTGACCAGCACGACCAACGGCTTGCCGTCGATCAGATCGCCCGCCGTCGCGTTGAAGCGTTCGCCGTCCTCGGGGTTGCGGCCACGGGTCGAAACGATCTCGCCGGTTTCAAGGAAGGCGTCCGAGACCTTGATGGCCTGGGTCAGCAGCCCGCCGGGGTTGTTGCGCAGATCGACCACCACGCCGTTCAGCTTGTCCATGCCGCCGAGTTCGTCGACGGCCTTTTTCAGCTCGGTTTCGAGGCCGGCATAGGTCTGATCGTTGAAGGTGGTGATGCGCAGCACCGCCGTGCCGCCCACGACGCGGCCGCGCACCGCGACCAGCTTGATCGTATCGCGCACGATCGACACGTCGAAGGGTTCGTCCTTGCCCTCGCGCTGGATGGTGATCACGATTTCCGATCCCACCGGGCCGCGCATCAGATCGACCGCCTGGTCGAGGTTCAGCCCCAGGACGGATTCGCCGTTCACCGCCGTGATGAAGTCGCCGGGTTCGACCCCCGCCTTGTCGGCCGGGGTTCCGTCCATCGGCGTCACCACCTTGACGAAGCCCTGTTCCTGCGTGACCTCGATCCCCAGTCCGCCGAACTCGCCCCGGGTCTGGGTCTGCATGTCGCTGAAATCGTCGGCGCCCATATAGCTCGAATGCGGGTCGAGCGAGGTGAGCATCCCGTTGATCGCCGCCTCTATCAGCTTCTGGCTGTCGACGGGTTCGACATACTGGCTGCGGATGCGCTCGAAGATGTCGCCGAACAGGTCGAGCTGTTCGTAGACCGATTTGTTCTTCGCCGCCTCCTGCGCCAGCAGGGGACCCGCCACCTGGGTGGTGGCCAGCACGCCGGCCAGCGTGCCGCCAAGCGCGGCCATCACGAATTTCCTCATGCGATCCTATCCCGTCGTTGCGGCGAACCATTCGGTGGGGTCCACCGGATCGGTCCCTTGTCTGAGTTCCAAGTAAAGCGTCTCTGTCGCCGAAGCGCCACCGCCTTCCGGCAGGCCGGCGGCATCCGTGCCCTCTGCCCCGGTCGTATCGCCCCCGGGCATCAGACCAAGCGGCGCACCGGCGGCGACGACCTCTCCGACCTCGCCATAGACGGTTCCGAGACCGGCGAGAATGAGAAGATAGCCGCCCCCCGGTTCCAGGACCATCACATTTCCGTAGTCGAGCAGCGGGCCGCGATAGCGGATCGTCGCCGGCGCGGGCGCGGTGACCAGGGCCGCGGGCCGGGTGGCGAGCGTCAGGCCGGGGCGGCGGGTGCCTGCGGCATCGGCCTCGTCCGGGCGACGCAACAGTGTGCCCAGCACGGGCAGCGGCATCATACCCTTCAGTGAGGGGAAGTCGGAGTAGGAACTGTCGTCGACTGACAGGCCGGAGGCGAAGGCTTCGAGCGTGTCGGCGCTTTCCAGCAGGCCGCGCAGCACCTCGGGGTCCTCGGTGAAGCGGCGGGGCAGTTCGGTGCGCTCCGAAATGGCCTTCGACAGGGTGGTGCGCGCCTCTTGCGCCATGGCGAGGCCCTTTTGCAGCGTTTGCCCGGCGGAGAGCTGTAGCCGGCGCAGATCGCGCAATTCGGTCAGTTCGGACCGCAGGGCATCGACCTCGGATTGCAGGGCCGGGGTGATTTCGGCCAGCATCATGCCCGACCGCACCGTGCCGAGCGGACCCGACGGGTGCAGCAACAACAGCGGCCCGGGGTCGGATTCCATCTGCCCCAGCACACCCAGAAGCTGCGCCACACGGTCGCGCTTGGCATCGAGTTGCAGGGTCAGCGAGGCCTCGCGCAGTTCGGCCTGGCGCAGGGCCTCGCGCAGGGCGCCGAGGCCGGACTCATAGGCGCGGATCGTCCGGGTCAGGGCGGAAACGCGGTCGCGCGCGCTTTTCGCCTCTTGCAGGGCGGCGACGGCCTTTTGCAGATCGCCCGAGGCGCGCGCGGCCTGTTCGGCGACCGTCTGCGCCGCCGCCGGCAAGGGCAGCAGCGTGGGGGGCAGCAGCGCAAGGGACAGGATCGCCGCCGCAGCCCGGATCATTTCACGATCAGGCTCTGCCCGGTCATCTCGGGCGGCAGCGGCAGTTGCATCAGGTCGAGCAGCGTCGGCGCCACATCCGCGAGCCGCCCGCCGTCGCGCATATGCGCGCCCGCAGGGCCGCCGACCACGATCACCGGCACCGGGTTGGTCGTATGGGCGGTATGCGGGCCGCCGGTCACCGGGTCGACCATCACCTCGCAATTGCCATGGTCGGCGATGATCACCATAGCTCCGCCGGCTTTCTCCAGTGCGGCGATCACCCGGGTCAGGCCGCGGTCCACGGCCTCGACCGCCAGGATCGCCGCCGGCAGGCTGCCGGTATGGCCCACCATGTCGGGGTTAGCGTAGTTGGTGATGATCAGATCGTAACCCTTTTCGATCGCGCCGACGAAATGGTCGGTGACCTCGGCCGCCGACATCTCGGGTTGCAGGTCATAGGTCGCGACCTTGGGCGAGGGGGCCATATAGCGATCCTCGCCTGCGAAGGGCGCTTCGCGCCCGCCGTTCAGGAAGAAGGTGACATGCGGGTATTTCTCGGTCTCGGC
>JAATGA010000050.1 GCA_015654855.1 Rhodobacterales bacterium | reverse complement strand
CGCAGCCGGTTCTGTTGCTGCACCGCCTGGGTGAAGAAGATGTTGCCGGAAAAATCGGCGATCATCTCATGGAACTCGGAATCGGTGCTGAACAGCTGTGCCGGGTCGATCTTGTGGATGTCGGGATGCGAAAGCAGATAGACATGGTGCAGCCGCACCCGTTCCATCACGTCGGATTTCACGGTGAAACTGGGCAGCAGGATCCCCGCAGGCTCAAGCACCAGACGGAAGGAATAGCTGTTCGCCAGCGCGACATTGCTGTCGAGCGTCGGCAGAAAGCTCCAGCCATGGCCCTTGTTGCGCGCGATCAGCCCGTCGTCGGCCAGCCGCGCCAAGGTGCGCAGGATGACGATGCGGTCCGCCTCGTAGATGCGGGCAATATCGCTTTGCGTGATCGACCCCGGCAATGCACCCCCGATGCGGTCGCGGACCAGACGCTCATAAAGGTGCTGCTCGGCGGAGGGCGGCACGTCGATGTCGATCTCGTGCAGTTCGGTATAGGGCGTGGTCAGGAAAAAACCCTGATTGCGCCGGGCCTCGACGACGCCATGCTCGACCAGCAGCGACAGCGCGCTGCGCACCGGCGTGCGCGAAACGCCGAGCAGTTCGGCGAACTGCTGCTCGCGCAGATGGTGGCCGACACCCATCCGCGCGTCGCGGATCACGTTCAGGATCTGGTTGGCCAGACGAAAGCGGTTAAGGCCTGCCGACTTGCGGCCCCCGGTCCCGCGGGCGGGCGTTTCGGGTTGGGCGTCGCTGACTTCCGCAGGATTTTCAGAGTGCATTATAATTCATCTTCTGCAATTCTGTGCCGCAGCCAGCCCTGTCCGCGGCCCGGACGGATATTCGTTCTTCGCATGGAACCTATCATATTTCAACGATTTTCGCACGATCTGGTGAAGTGATGCTCTCTGCGCCCTTTGTTTGCGTTGACGCCGCCAGGATTTCGCTGTGTATGTTTTGAATCATAATATGCAATATCAGGGTGGCCGGACCGAAGGGAAACCCCGCCCCCTCAGGAGGTCGTCCATGATTCCTTCCGTCGATGCCGAACGCCTGATCGACAGGCTGGGCCAGCTTGTCGCCTTCGACAGCCAGAACCCCCCGGGCTGCGAGGAGCCCGCCGCGCGCCGCATCGCCGAATGGCTGACCGAGGCGGGTTACAAAGTCGAGATCGACGAACTGGCGCCGGGCCGGACCAATGTGATTGCCCGGCTCGACAACGGCCCCGGGCCGGTGTTCGGCTTCAATACCCATATCGACGTTGTTCCGGTGGGGGACGGCTGGGCGAGCGAGCCGCTGACCCTGACCGGGCGCGACGGCAACCTCTATGGCCGCGGCTCCTGCGACGCCAAGGGGCCTCTTGCAGCCATGGTCGAGGCGATGCGTCTGCTGGCGCTGTCGCGGGACGCCTGGTCGGGCACCGTGCTCGGCGTCTTTGTCGCCGATGAAGAGGTCGGCAGCGCCGGCGCCCGTCGCTACGCCGCCTCGAAGCCCGTGATCGACTATGCCGTGGTGGGCGAACCGACCTCGCTTCGCGTCATCTCTGCCCACAAGGGCAGCCTGCGCCCGATCGTGCGGGTCGAGGGAACGACCGCCCATTCCGGCACGCCGGAACTCGGCGACAATGCGATCTTTCGGGCGGGCCAGTTGCTCGAACTGATCGCGGCCCTGCATCGCGACGCGATCTCGCAGCGCAGTCACCCGCTTTGCGGCCGTGCCAGCCTGACCGTGACGCGGATCAACGGCGGACAGGCGGACAACGTTATCCCCGGCTCGTGCGAGTTGCTGCTCGACCGGCGGATGGTCCCCGGCGAGGATGAAGAGGTCGTGAAGGCCGAGATCATCGCGCTGCTCGACGGCGCACGCGAAAGCCACGGTATCCGCGCCTCGGTCATCGGCTACAAGGTGACGACCGGCGGCTCGGCCGAAACCCCGGTCGACCATCCGCTGATCCTTGCGAGCCTCGACGCCTGCCGTCCGCATTGCGAGGGCGCGCCCGGCCCCTTCGGATTCGAGGGCGCCTGCGACATGGTGCATTTCCGCAATGCCGGGGCGATGGTCGCGGTGGTCGGACCCGGCAGCCTTGCCGTCGCCCACAAGCCCGACGAATTCGTGCCGATCAGGGAACTTGTCGCCTGCGCCGACATCTATCGCGACATCGCGCTGAGGATGCTGCCGGTCGGCGCCAGAGGCAACGGAGACGCGCAATGATCCGCGCCACGCTTCACCGCGCGTCGCTGCACTACGCGCCCGATTTCGTGCTGCACACCGCCTCTTCCGGGGCGGTGCCGGAGCTTGACGAACTGTATCTGCTGCTCGAACGCGATGGTGTCAGGGCCTGCGGAGAGGTGCGGGTCAACATCGCCTACCTCAACGGCCTGGCCGCCGATCGGGTGATCGCCGGGGCAGGGGCGGCGCTTGCGGCGCTCGACGCGGCCTCCACGCCCGAGGCCTGGCTTGCGGCCATTCATGCCGGCGGCCATCTGGCCCCGGTGCGGATGCTGTTCGACGGGGCCCTGCATGACCTGATGGCGCGCGAGGCGAAGACCACCGTCGCGCATCTGTTGGGCGGGCCGGAGGGTCCCGTCCGCTCGGCCAGCAACCAGACGCTTTTCTGGAGCAGCCACGAGCGTTTCGTCTCGCAGGCGAAGGCCTATGTCGCGCGCGGCTTCAGCGACATCAAGGTGCGCATCGGCATCGGCGACTTCGCCGAGGATCTGCGACGCATCGACACCCTGCGCGAGCTTTTCGGCGACGAGGTCCATATCGCGGCCGATGCCAATGGCACCTGGGGGGCGGATGTGGTGCTCGACCGCCTCGGCGCGCTGGCCGACCGCGGCCTCGCCTATGTCGAGCAGCCCGTCGCGCAGGATGACTGGGCGCTGATCGAACGGTTGTCGCATGAGGCGCCGCTTGGCGTCATGCTGGACGAAAGCGCCGCAACCGATGCCGATATCGCGCGGATCTGCCGGATCGGCGGCAAGCTGATGGCGCATCTGAAGCTGGTGAAACTCGGCGGACTAAGGCCGATGCGGGCGGCAACCGCGCGCCTGCACGAGGCCGGGGTGCCCTTCATGATCGGCCAGATGAACGAGGGCGCGGTGGCGACCGCGACGGCGCTGCATGCGGTGGCGGCCTTCCGCCCGACTCATGCCGAGCTTTACGGGGCGGACGGCCTGCTGAACGATCCCGCGACCGGGCTGAGCTATGACCGGGGCGGCGTCGGCACCGGCAGCGCGCCGGGGAACGGCACCGCATTCGATCCGGCAAAGGCCGCATCGCTTTAGCGCGACGCCGATTGCGATCATCGCCGCGCCGGAAATCCTTCCGGCGCGGCGATGTCATGTCAGACGGCGGCGGCCTCGACCACCGGACTCAGTGCCGCGCAGGCGCGGGTGACGCGGGCGCAGGCCTCTTCCAGTCGCGCATCCGGGATCGCATAGGCGATGCGTATATAGGGAGAGGCGCCGAACGCCCCGCCATGCACGGTGCCGACATGGGCCGCGTCGAGCAGATATTCCGCGAAATCAAGGTCGTTCCCGATCACCTTGCCCGCCGGTGTGCGCCGGCCGATCATGCCGGCCACGCAGGCATAGACGTAAAAGGCGCCCTGCGGCTCGACCTGCAACGAAAAGCCGGGGGTTTCGGCGACCATCTTCAGCACCCGCGCCCGCCGGGCGACAAGCGCCTTGTCCCAGTCGGCCATGAAACCGGTCTCGCCGGTCAGCGCCGCCACGGCCGCCGCCTGGCTGATCGAACTGGGGTTCGAGGTCGACTGCGACTGAAGCATGTCCATCGCCGCGATCAGCCAGCGCGGCCCGCCGGCAAAGCCGAGCCGCCAGCCGGTCATCGAATGGCTTTTCGACAGGCCGTTGATGGTCAGCGTGCGATCCTTCGCCGCCGGGGTCACCTGGGCGAACGACCGGAAGGGCACGCCGAAGCGGCGATGCTCATAGATGTCGTCGACAAGAACCAGTGCCCGGTGGTGTTTCAGGACCGCCTCGGCCAGCGCCGCCAGTTCGGCGGCGGTATAGACCGCGCCGGTCGGGTTCGAGGGCGAGTTCAGGATGATCCAGCGCGTCCGCGGCGTTAGCGCGGCGGCAAGCCGGGCCGGCGTCACCTTCCAGCCCTGCGCTTCGGTCGTCGGCACGATGACCGGCGTGCCTTCGGCAATCGCCACGATGTCAGGATAGCTGACCCAATAAGGGGCGGGGATCACCACCTCGTCGCCCGGCGCCAGCGTCGCGAGCATGGCATTGAAGATCAGTTGTTTCGCCCCGGCGCCGGCGATCACCTCCGTCGGCGCATAATCGAGACCGTTGTCGCGCGCGAACTTGGCGATGATCGCGGCCTTAAGCGCGGCGGTTCCGCCGACTGCGGTGTATTTCGTCTCGCCGTTGCTGATCGCGGCGATGCCGGCCGCATTGATATGGGCCGGGGTGTCGAAGTCGAGTTCGCCTTCGCCGAGGTTGATCACGTCATGGCCGGCAGCGGCGAGGCTGCGCAGCTTGTCCGAGATCGCCGCGGTCGGCGACGGGCGCACATGCGAGAGGCGGGGGGAGAGTGAAGCCAGTGTCATCCGAGTCTGCCATTGTTTGGTATTATTATCCTCAACACATACACTTGATCCTGCGTCAACCCGCAACCCCGGAAAATCGAGCCGGTTTCCGAAGGAAACAAGGACTTGAAACGCAGATCAGGTCAATCGCTGCGCAGAAGCGCATTCGGTTGGCGTTTTATATTCTCCCATTATCTGGGCGTGATGGTGAGATAATGTGCATATATTCGCAAGCTTCGACCGGTTTTCCGCAAAATCGCTGCAAGGGTCCTTGCCTGTGATCGTATAAAATGAATCAACTAAAAACATTCGTGCCACGCCGGTGCGATTCCCTTTCGAGACCACCGATGACCATCGAACCCCTCCTTCCCCTGACGAACCACCTGCCCGAACCGGACATGGCGCTGGCCGAGCGGATATTCGCGGAACTCCGCGAGCGGACCGTCGACGGCCCCGGCGTCACGCGTGAAGCCTATGGTCGCGGCGAACAGATCGCGCATGAGATGCTGTCGCGTGAGGCCGGGCTTCTGGGCCTCGAAACCTCGGTCGATGCCGGCGGCAACATGCTTGTCACGCTGCCGGGCCGCGAGCCGGACGGAAAGCGCGTGCTGATGGGCTCGCACCTGGACTCCGTGCCTGTCGGCGGCAACTTCGACGGCGCGGCGGGCGTGCTTGCCGGTCTGGCGGTTCTGGCAGGCTGGTGCAACGCGGGAATGCGGCCGCGGCGTGACGTTTCCGTGATTGCCATCCGTGCGGAAGAGAGCAACTGGTTCCCTTATTCCTATGTCGGCTCGAAATCGGCGCTCGGCCGGCTGCCGGCCGATGCGCTCGAGGTGCGCCGGTCCGATACCGGGCGGACGCTGCGCGAGCATATGGTCGACCTGGGCCTCGACCCGGATCAGGTGGCCGCCGGTGTGCCCCAGCTCCGCCCCGAGGATCTGGCCGCCTATGTCGAATTGCATATCGAACAGGGGCCGGTGCTGATCGGCGCCGATGTTCCGGCCTCGCTCGTTACCGGCATCCGCGGCAGCTTCCGCTATCGCGAGATGAAGGTTCTTGGCGAATACGCCCATTCCGGCGCCGTGCCGATGGCCTGGCGTCATGACGCGGTGGTCGCGGCCTCGCAACTGGTCGTCTTCATTCAGCAGGAATGGGAGCGGATGGAGGCCGAGGGGCACGACATGACCGCCACCGTCGGCATCATGTCGACCGATCCGAGCCAGCACGCCTTCTCGAAGATCTCGGGCGAGGTTTCGATGTCGATCGACATCCGCAGCCATGACACCGCCACGCTCGACGAAATGAAAAGGCGTCTGCATATCGCGCTCGACCGGATCGCGGAAGAGCGCGGGGCGCGGTTCGAGACCGGGCCGCTGACCGCCTCGGCGCCGGCGGTGATGGACGCGCATCTGATCGAGGTCTTCGGCAAGGCGATGCGGGATCTGGGCCTGCCGCATTACGCCATGGCGAGCGGCGCGGGCCATGACGCGGCGGTCTTTGCGGGTGCGGGCGTTCCGACGCTGATGCTTTTCGTGCGCAACCAGAACGGCAGCCACAACCCGGACGAGGCGATGGAGATGGAGGACTTCCACCACTCCGTCCGCCTGCTCGGCGCCGGGATCCGGGCGCTTGCCGAAGAACCCGAAGGAGCCAGGGCATGAGCGACCGTTCCGTCATCGCCGTCATTGATCCGACCCCGGTCCCGGCCGAGGATTGCCGGGCCGCGGCTGCGGTGCTGGCCGCCTGGCGCGCTGCCGGGGTGCCGGCCCGCGCCAGGCGCCTGCCTGCGGCCCGGGATGCCGATTTCCCCCGCGGCTCGCGCGAATATGTGACCGCCGATCGTCGGCCGATGCCGAACGGCTGCTATTGGCTTGAGCGCGCGACGGGTGGCCCCTGGCTGCCTCCGGCGACCGAGGCGGCCGTCGAAGGTCCGCTCGTCCTTGCCGCAGCCTCGGCCGAAGATCTGCCCGAAGGCGTCGATCTGGTGCTGCGGCGTGAGGACATCCCGCTTGTCGTCGACGAATGGGGCCGGCCCTGGCTCTCGGGTCCGGTGCCGGGCCTGCCCGAGGCGATCCCGCAGGCCGCTCCCGCCCCGCGCGGGCCGGAGGTGCGGGTCTGCGTCGTCGGCTTCGACAATCACCTGCGCAACATCAACCCGACCGTGATCGCGCGACTGGCCGATGCGGCGGATGCCGAGGGCTATCGGCTGATCGCCTCGACCATCCCGGCCGGGACGGTGGTGGCCGAGGGGCTGCCGGCCGGGATCGACGGTCTGGTGCTGCCGGGCGGCGGCGACATGGGGCAGGTCGAGGCGCTGGTGCGCGGCTCGCAGGACGCATGGGAGGCGGACCTGCCGCTTCTGGGTCTGTGCCTCGGTATGCAGGGTATGACGCTGGCCGCGATGCGCCGCGGCGGCTGGCCCGACGCCGATCTCGAAGAGATCGTCGGCACCGCCAACAGCCGGAACGGCTTTGTCCGTATGAAGGATGCCCGCGGCGAGGATCGCGACCGCAAGGGCGATGCGACGCTGGTGCCCGCACCGGGCAGCCGGCTGGCGGCCCTGCTGGCCGGCCCGGTCGAGGTGCGGATGCACCATCGCTTCTGCATGAACCCCGAGGGCTATGCCGTTGCGACTTCGGCGGGGCAGCTTGCCACCGCCTTCGATCCGCTCGGCGTCGTCGATGCCGTCGAATTCCCCGGCCGCCGGTTCCAGATCGGCCTTCAGGGGCACCCCGAGATCAGCGTCTCGCCCGGCCTTCCCGGCTTGTGGCGCGGTTTTCTGAAGGCCTGCGCAGAACAGGCCGGGATCGCCCGCGCCTGAGCGCCGATGCCATCCGCACGGATCACATAAGTAGCAAAAGCGGCCCAGGCCGCATCCAACAGAGGAAAACCCACCGTGAAGAAAGTTTCGTCCCTCGCTTT
>JAATGA010000432.1 GCA_015654855.1 Rhodobacterales bacterium | reverse complement strand
GTCAGGCGAAGCGGGTCGGTTCGGATGAGATCTGGGACAAGGCGGAAGCGGCCCTGCGGCAAGCGTCGGCGGCGGCAGGCATCGAAACCACCCTGAACCCGGGGGAGGGAGCCTTCTATGGACCCAAACTCGAGTTCGTGCTTCGGGACGCCATCGGCCGGGACTGGCAATGCGGCACCTTGCAGGTGGATTTCGTGCTGCCCGAGCGCCTGGATGCGGAATATGTCGGCGAGGACGGCGCGCGGCATCGCCCGATTATGCTGCACCGCGCCATTTTCGGCAGCTTCGAGCGTTTCATCGGCATCCTGATCGAGCAATATGCGGGCCGCTTTCCGCTCTGGCTGGCGCCGGTGCAGGTGGTGGTGGCAACGATCGTGTCCGACGCCGACGAATATGCCAACGAGGCCGCAGCCGCCTTCGCGCGCGCCGGCCTGGCCGTGAACACCGACCTCAGCAACCAGAAGATCAACGCCAAGGTCCGCGAGCACAGTCTCGCCCTGGTCCCGGTGCTCGCGGTGGTCGGCCGCAAGGAGGCCGAGACCGGCACCGTGGCGCTGCGCCGGCTGGGGAGCCAGGCGCAGGAGATCCTTTCGCTGGACGAAGCGGTCGCCAGACTTGCATCCGAGGCAACACCGCCCGATCTAATTCCGGGCAGGGTGGCTTGATTTTGGGCCCGGCTTTCGCCCACACTGTCAGATGGTAAACGGCGCCACGCTACGTCGTGCCGCCCCGCATTGTTGTAACAGACACAGGAGAGAACGATAGCCAGAGGACCAATGGCCGCCCCGCCAACCCGCGACGGCCCCCGCGTAAACGAGGAAATCCGAATCCCGCAGGTGCGCCTGATCGATCAGGATGGTGAAATGCAGGGCGTCATGACCGCCCGTGAGGCGATGCAACGCGCCTTTGCCGTCGGCCTCGACCTCGTCGAGATCAGCCCGAACGCCGATCCGCCGGTCTGCAAGATCCTGGACTTCGGCAAGTTCAAATATGAACAGCAAAAAAAGCGGAACGAAGCCAAGAAGAAACAAAAAGTCATCGAGATCAAAGAGATCAAGGTGCGGCCGAACATCGATGAGAACGACTATCAGGTGAAGATGCGCGCCATGAAGTCGTTCATCGAGGAAGGCGACAAGGTCAAGGTGACGCTGCGCTTCCGGGGGCGCGAGATGGCCCACCAGGACATCGGTGTGCGCGTGCTCGAGCGTATCCGGGCGGAGATGGACACCACCACCAAGGTCGAGCAGATGCCCCGGATGGAGAACCGTCAGATGGTGATGGTCCTGTCACCGAGGTAGGCTCCAGGCTGTCGCTGCCGGATCGTCGGCCCCCTGGTCGTCGTGTCTCGACGGTTATGCCGGCGGTCGGTATGCGTGTATGCGCCGTGGCCCTGAGGGCGACGGCCCTCGAACCACTCGAACCGGCGTGCATGGTCTTCGCGGAGGCGGGCTGCCGGACCACCTGTCGCAGCAGCCCCCGGCCCGGCCCTCGCAATGACCGGGGCGGGGGAATTTCCGAAAGACCGCAATTCCGATGCCCACGCTGCCGCCCCATGCGCTGAAAGCCGTCACCCACCTGATCGCCCGCCGCATGGGCAGCGAGGAGGCGGAAGCAGCCCAGGTTGCCGATCATCTCGTGCGCGCCAATCTCGCCGGCCACGACAGCCATGGCGTCGGCATGCTGCCGACCTATGTGCGGTTGCTGCACGAGGGCCTGCTGGTGCCCAACCAGAGCGCCGAGACGGTGCTCGATGCCGGCGCCCTGCTGGTGATCGATGCCCGTCGCGGCTACGGCCAGCGTATGGCCGCGGACGCGGTCCGGCGGGCGATCGCCCGGGCGAAGGAGGTCGGGGCGTGCGTGCTGGCGTTCCGCAACTCCTCGCATATCGGGCGCATCGGCACCTACGCTGAACTTGCCGCCTCCGAGGGGTGCGCCTTTACCGCCTTCGTCAATGTCGCAGACCACCATGACGTGCAGGCGACCTGGGGTGCGGCGGAACCGCGCCTCGGCACGAACCCGTTCTGCGCCGCGGTGCCCGGCCCCGACGGACCGGCCGTCATGCTGGACATGGCGACCACGACGATCGCCGCCGGCAAGGCGCGCGTCGCCTACAACAATGGCGTGCCGGTTCCCGATGGCTGCCTGATCGACGATGCGGGCAACCCGACCAACGACCCCACCGGCTTCATTCGCGACCACACCGGCGCGCTGCGGGCGTTCGGCACGCACAAGGGGTCCGGACTGGCGGTGATGTGCGAGAT
>JAATGA010000425.1 GCA_015654855.1 Rhodobacterales bacterium | reverse complement strand
GGCTATCTGGCCAACGATCCCGTCGATTTCGAGGGCAGGGCCGGCGATCCGGTGGCGTTTCCGGCCTCCGAAGTGTCCGACTGGTCGTCCTGGTCGGCGGACGGAAAGCTGGAAGGCAATTACACGACGCGGGTGATGCTGCCCGATCTTTCGCCCGAACAGCGGGCGCAACTGACCTCCATTCTGGCCCCGCTGCCGGGAGAAAACTGAGCGATGACCGATACCACCCTTGCGGCCCCCGCCGAGATGCTGACCACGACCGATGGCACGCCGCTGAAAAAGGCGCTGACCCGGGCACAGCGCCGGGCGAAGGGGCGGGCCTTTCTGCTGGTGCTGCCGCTGTTGGCCTTCGTGCTGCTGACCTTCGTCATCCCGATCGGCCAGATGCTGACACGCTCGGTCAATCACGACGGATTCTCGGCCAGCGCGCCCGAGGTCTCGGCCTGGTTCCACACCAATCCCGGCGCGCCGGACGAGGCGGCCTATGCCGCGCTCGCCGCCGATTTCAAAAAGATGAAGGCCGACAGGACGGCGGGCGAGGCGGGGACGCGGGTGAATTATACCCTGCCCGAATCGCGCTCGCTCTTCACCAAGACGGCGCGGGTCGCGGACGATCTGGCCCCGCCCTACAAGGAAGCCTTCCTCGCTGTCGACAAGAAATGGGAAGACCCCCTGGTGTGGGAGGCGATGCGGGCCGCATCCTCGGCGCTCACCAGCGACTTCTATCTGATCGGTCTGGATATGGAGCGGACCGCCGATGGCAGCATCCGGCGGGTGCCGGAAAACGAACGGATCTACGTCTATCTATATGTGAAGACCTTCATCCTGTCGGCGGTGATCACGGTGATCTGCCTGTTGCTGGCCTTTCCCATCGCGCATCTGCTCGCCACGCTGCCGATGGCCAAGGCGAACCTGCTGATGATCCTGGTGCTGCTGCCGTTCTGGACCTCGCTTCTGGTCAGGACGACAAGCTGGATCGTGCTGTTGCAGGGGCAGGGGGTGGTGAACTCGCTGCTGGTCGCCATGGGAGTGATCGACGCCGAGGGGCGGTTGCAGATGATCTACAACCAGACCGGCACGATCATCGTGATGACGCATATCCTGCTGCCGTTCATGATTCTGCCGCTTTACTCGGTGATGCGGGTGATCCCGCCCAGCTATGCCCGCGCGGCGCGCAGCTTGGGGGCAACCTCCTGGACGACGTTCCGGCGCATCTACCTGCCGCAGACCCTGCCGGGGATGGGGGCCGGGGCGCTGCTCGTCTTCATCCTGGCGGTCGGCTACTACATCACCCCGGCGCTGGTCGGAGGGGCGGACGGCCAGCTTTTCTCGAACCTGATCCAGTTCCACATGTCCAAATCGAACTGGTCGCTGGCGGCCGCGCTGTCCAGCATGTTGCTGGTGGGGGTCCTGCTGCTCTACTGGCTTTATGACCGCCTTGTCGGCATCGACAAACTGAAACTCGGCTGAGGAGGAAACGCCATGGCCCTGCCGACCTATGCCGATCCGCTGGAGAAGATCTGGCACTACACCTACAAGGTGATCTGCACCGCGATCTTCGTCTTTCTGATCGCGCCGATCCTGGTGATCATCCCGCTTTCGTTCAATGCCGAGCCCTACTTCACCTTTACCCAGAAGATGCTGGCGCTGGACCCGACCGGATATTCCATGCGCTGGTATGACTCGCTGCTGACGGTGGGGATGCAGGCGCCCGATGCGGTGCGCGACGGCGGCTGGTGGTCGGACCTTTGGCACAATGCGGCCTGGGTGAAGGCCGCCAAGAACTCGGTCATCATCGGGTTCTGGTCGACGATCCTGGCGACCATCCTCGGCACGCTGGCGGCGCTTGGCCTGTCGCGGCCCGAGATGCCCTATCGCCGCGCGGTGATGGCGATCCTGATTTCGCCGATGATCGTGCCGATCATCATCATCGCGACGGGGTTGTTCTTCTTCTACTCGAACCCGTGCAGCATCGTGGGCGTTTCCTGCGGGCGTCTGACCTCGACCTATGTGGGGGTGATCCTCGCCCATGCGACGCTGGGGATTCCCTTCGTCATCATCACCGTGACGGCCACGCTGTCGGGGTTCGACCAGTCGCTGATCCGCGCTTCGGCCAGCCTCGGGGCCAATCCGCGCACGACCTTCTTCAAGGTGATCATGCCGCTGATCCTGCCGGGCGTGATCTCGGGCGCGCTGTTCGCCTTCGTCACCTCGTTCGACGAGGTTGTGACGGTGATGTTCATCGCCGGCCCCGAACAGCAGACCATCCCGCGCCAGATGTGGAACGGCATCCGCGAGGCGATCAGTCCGGCGATCCTGGCCGTGGCGACGATCCTCGTGGTGATCTCGATCGGGCTGCTGGCGACGGTGGAACTGTTGCGGCGGCGGGGCGAAAGGATGCGGGGCGTCACCCCGCACTGAGCCTTCAGGGTCAGACCGGACGAGCGGCGGCCTCAGGGCCGCCGTTTTTCTGCCAGCCGCTCGCTGGCGAAAACCGCCAGCCCCGCGACAAGGCCCCAGAAGGCTGCGCCGATGCCGAAGGCCGCGACGCCTGATCCGGTGACGGCCAGGGTGACGGCGGCTGCGAACCGCTGCTCCCGCACGGCAAAGCCACCCGACAGCGCCCCGGTCAGCGGCCCCAGCAGCGCAAGGCCAACCAGCGCCGCCATCAGCGCCGGGGGCAGCGCGCCGAGCATTGCGATGATCGCGGGCCCGGCAAGGCCCAGGCAGACCCAGACCCCGGCATAGACGAGGCCGACCTTCCAGCGCTGATCGCGGTCGGGATGCACATCGTCGCTGAGGCAGATCGCGGCGGTGATCGCGGCCATATTCACCGTATGTGCCCCGAACAGCGCCGCAATGGCCGAGATCACCCCGGTCAGGCCGAGCGCCGCGCTGACCGGCGGCTCATATCCGGCGGCGCGGACGGTGGCAAAGCCGGGCAGGTTCTGGCTCGCCATGGTGACGAGGTAAAGCGGCAGGCCAAGGCCGATCAGCACGCCGGGCGAGAACTCCGGCAGGATGAATTCGGGGTGCGGCAGCGGCAGCGACAGGTCGGGCAGATGCGCGCCGCCCGGGCCGAAGGCAAGCGCCAGGCCGGCGGCCAGGGCCGCCAGCACCGCCACCGCCGGGTTGAACAGCCGCACCACGGCAAAGACCGCGACCATCGGCAGGACCAGGCCGGGCAAGCCCTGCACCGAGGCCGCCCCTTTCAGGCAAAACGGCAGCAGCACCCCCGCGAGCATCGCCGCCGCGATCCCGTCCGGGATCTGCGCCACCAGCCGCCCCAGCGGCCGGATCGCCCCAGTCGCGGCGATGGCGAGGGCGGCAAAGACGAAGGCCCCTGTCGCCTGGGCCATGGTGATGCCATGGGTCGCCGCGATCAGCGCCGCCCCGGGGGTCGACCAGGCCAGCACCATGGGGATCCGCGCTTTGGTCGAAAGGATGGCGCTGCCCGCAGCCTTGGCGAGGCAGATGGCGAAGACCCAGCTGGCCGTTTGTCCGGGTGTCGCCCCGACCGCCGCCGCCGCCGCCAGGACCAGCGCGATGGTGCTGCCATAACCGACCAGTGCCGCGACCAGCGCCGCCGAGAAAAGTGAGATGCGCATCTGTCGCCCCTGCTGCCGCTGCCCGGAATTGCGTCCCGGATCTGCGGGTTACGGCCGGGTCGTTGGCCGAAACCATGCCGCCGGGCTGTGCCCCGCGCAACGGCGGAATTGTCATGGTTACGCCATAAGGCCCGGCGCCGGCGTGGTTCGCTCGCGAAACAGGGGGGGGCGGAAAAGAGAAAAACGGCGGCGCCCAGGGAGGAGGAGGGGCACCGCCGTCTTTTGCAAACGTTCCGGCCGGGAGGAGGTGGCCGGTTCGTCAAACCCGGCCTGCCCGACCGGAAAGGGGCTGCGTTGGCCGGGAGGAGGTGGCCTTCGCGCCATTCGCTCTGCCCAAGGGAGGAGGAGGGGCAGATCCGAACTTTTGGGCCATTCGGCCCGGTATCTGGTGCGGCGACCCCAGGGAGGAGGAGGGGGTCGCCGCGTTATCGCACGCCCAGGGAGGAGGAGGGGCGTCCGAACTGTGGATCACCGGCCCGAAGGGGCGACCCGTTATCTGGTGCGGCGGTCCCAGGGAGGAGGAGGGGACCGCCGCGTTATCGCACGCCCAGGGAGGAGGAGGGGCGTCCGAACTCTGGATCCCCGGCCCGAAGGCGAAGACCCGGTATTTGGTGCGGCGACCCCAGGGAGGAGGAGGGGGTCGCCGCTGGTCCGAAAGGCCCAAGGGAGGAGGAAGGGCCTTCGCACTTGATCGGGAAGTCAGGACTTCCCTTTAATATCCGCCAGCCCGGGATGAGCCGCCGTCTCGCCCGAAACCCCGACAGGGGCCCCGGCAGAATATCGTGTCGCGCCGGTCTGACGCGGATCGGGTTCCGTTGCCGAAGCTTTGGTTCCCGGCTGCGGGCTTTGGGACCGTCATCCCCGCCTCGCTGTTAGGGCCAACATGGGGCAATTGCTGCACCTGCACAATCCGGGACGCGCGCAATTCAGCCATGCGACATCCGCATGGCTTTCGCAAACCCGTCATTGCGCATGTTTTCGGCGGGATGGACGGGATTCGATCAAGAATTGTGCAGTGGTCCGATCCGGCCTTGCCCTTTCCGGGCGGAAGCAACAGGTTTGCGCCGTCAGGCAGCATGAGGATAGTGACATGTCGGTCACACGCGAAGCGGTAATTCAGGCCCTCTCGGGGGTGAACCTGCCCGCAGGCGGCACCCTCGTCTCGCGCGATCTGATTCGAGCGCTGAGCGTCGACGGCGGCAGCGTCAGCTTCGTCATCGAAGTGCCGACCCCGGAAGAGGCGCGCGCGATCTCGGCGGTGGAGCCTGCGGCCCAGGCGGCGGTGCGCGCCCTGCCGGGGGTGGAGCGGGTGTCGATCGTCACCACCGCCCACGGACCGTCGGTCGCGGCGAAATCCTCGGGTGGCAAGGGTGCCCCGGCCGCGCCCCCGCCCGATCTGAAGATCGGCCGCCATCCGACACCGCAGCAGGGCGGGCCGCAGCCGATTTCCGGCATCGACCGCATCCTCGCGGTCGGCTCCGGCAAGGGGGGGGTCGGCAAATCGACGGTCTCGTCCAACCTCGCCGTGGCGCTGGCGCGGCAGGGGCGGCGGGTCGGACTGCTCGACGCCGATATCTACGGCCCGTCGCAGCCCCGGATGATGGGGGTGAACAAGCGCCCCGCCAGCCCCGACGGCAAGACCATCGAGCCGCTGATCGCCCATGGCGTGAAGATGATGTCCATCGGCCTGATGCTGAAAGAGGACGAGGCGGTGATCTGGCGCGGGCCGATGCTGATGGGCGCGCTGCAACAGCTTCTGGGCCAGGTGAACTGGGGCGAACTCGACGTGCTGGTCATCGACCTGCCGCCGGGGACCGGCGATATCCAGTTGTCGCTGTGCCAGCGTACCAATCTGACCGGGGCGATCCTGGTCTCGACCCCGCAGGACGTGGCGCTGATCGACGCGCGCAAGGCCCTCGACATGTTCCGCAAGCTGAACACCCCGGTGCTGGGGCTGATCGAGAACATGTCGACCTTCGTCTGCCCGAACTGCGGCCACGAATCGCATATCTTCGGCCATGGCGGCGTCGCGGCCGAGGCCGCGCGGCTGGACCTGCCTTTTCTGGGCGAACTGCCGCTGGCGCTGGAGGTTCGCATCGCCGGCGACAGCGGCACGCCGATCGCGGCGGGCGAGGGGGCGGCGGCCGAGGCCTATGGCCGGCTCGCGGCCCGGCTGATCGCCGGCGGCATGGCGTAAGGCCGGCCGCTTCTCGCATTCCCCGTCGCGGCCGCCTGATCCGCGCGTGCCGTCGCGGCGCATCCGGCCCGCGCGGATCAGGCGGTCGCACGGATCGTCCGGGAAATCATGGAACAGATCGCGGGCCGTGCGACGACCTTCCGGGAAATCATGGAATCGAACCCGCAAGGTCGCTTCACCCCAGCGTGACCGCTTGTGATTAGCATCCGAATCCTAGGGCGATTCTGCGACTCCTCCCGGGTTTGCGTGAACATGTCGGGAACATCTTGCGGCAGAAGTATGGCGGCGCACGCGAGGGTTGCGGACCGCCCGCGTCTTCCTTGCCAGACAGACAAGAATTTCGCATCCGCAGCGGGATTTTCCGGGAAAATCTGGTCTGTGATAAAATTGCATTGAGACACCATATCTGGTGGGTCATTCGCGGTATTCTGCAAAACCTCGCGGAATCTCCTTGCGGCCCTTGGCATTCATCGCCCGCCTTCATCGAAAATCCGCGCATCACACCCAAAGTTTTCCGTTGCCACCCATGAATTCCCATGGCATCCCTTGGTCATCGCGAAGGCGACGGGACGACAGACAGCAGGGGCAGCTAAAGACCCCGAACAGGCGACAAGTCAGGCTTCATACAGGCACCCCCGTTTCCTTCACGAAAAACGACAGATCCGGCGCGCGAGCGAGCAGACATCTCCCCCAGGTGGCGCGCGTAGCTGGACGCCCAGCGATGGGACAGCCGGCGGATCGGACAGTGGCAGCAGTCCGATCCGCCGTTTTCATTTCATCGCCCATGAGGAACAGTGAAGGAGCCGGCGGCAAATGTCCGAGGCGTTCAGAGGCGAGTTCTACCAGAAGGTAGACAGCAAGGCGCGGGTTTCCGTGCCTGCCGCCTTTCGGCGCATCATCGAGGCCGGCGATCCCTCTTACTCCGACACCACCCGCGCACGCTTCGTCATCGTCTATGGCGGCAACCAGGCCTACCTGGAGTGCTATACCGTCACGGGGATGCGGAAGATCGAGGGCCAGATCGCAAAGATGCAGGCCGGATCTTCCGCGCGGAAATACCTTGAACGCAATATGCTGACCCGCTCGCTTGTCGCCGAACTCGACGACGACGGCCGCATCGTCCTCAGCCAGAAGCTGCGCGACAAGATCGCCCTCGACATCGAGGGCGGCACCGAGGCGGCCTTCGCCGGCGCGCTGGACAAGTTTCAGGTCTGGAACAAGGCCGATTACGACGCCCACGCCGCCGAGGAAGACGATTTCGATCTGCCCGAGGGTGCGGACATGTCCTCGCTGTTGCCCTTCGATCAGGAAGACTGACGATGGCGCAAAGCGGCCGTCATACGGATCGCCTGGCCGAAGGTGAGGCCCCCTCCGCACCCCATGTGCCCGTGCTTCTGACGCCCCTTCTGGCCGCAGTCGCGCCGGTGACGGGCCTATGGCTCGACGGCACCTTCGGGGCGGGGGGGTATTCGCGGGGCCTGCTGGCGGCGGGCGCGGATCGGGTGATCGGCATCGACCGCGACCCGCTTGCCTTCGATCTCGCAAAGCCCTGGATCGGCGAATACGGCGACCGCCTGCGGCTGGTCGCGGGCAATTTCCGCGACCTCGATACCCTCGCTGGTGAGCCGCTGGACGGCGTGGTGCTGGATCTGGGCGTCTCCTCGATGCAGCTTGATCAGGCCGAGCGCGGGTTTTCCTTTGCCAAGGATGGCCCGCTCGACATGCGGATGAGCCAGGACGGCCCCTCCGCCGCTGATCTGGTCAACACCGCGTCCGAAAGCGAACTGGCCGACATCCTGTATCTTTTCGGCGAAGAGCGCGCTTCGCGCCGCATCGCCCGCGCCATCGTCGCCGCGCGGCCGGTCGAGACGACCCTGCGGCTGGCAGAGGTGGTCTCGCGTTGCCTGCCGCGCCCGAAACCGGGGCAAAGCCATCCCGCGACCCGCAGCTTTCAGGCGATCCGCATCGCGGTGAACAGCGAGTTTTCCGATCTGGTCGAAGGACTCGCCGCCGCAGAACGCGCGCTGAAACCCGGCGGGAAACTGGCCGTCGTGACCTTCCATTCCATCGAGGACCGGATCGCCAAGCGCTTTCCGCAACTGGCTTCGGGCCACGAGGCCAACGCCAACCGCTATGCCCCGGCAACCGAGGCGACGCAGCCCCGGTTCGAGTTGATCGGCAAGGCCGCAGGCCCCGACGACACGGAACTGGCCGCGAACCCGCGCGCCCGCTCGGCGAAGCTGCGCGTCGCCCGCCGCACCGCGGCCCCCGCCATCGCCCCCGATCCGACCGCGCTCGGCGCGCCGCAGGTCCTGAGGAAAGGTCGCCGCTGATGCTGATGCGTCCGTTCCTTTACGTCCTGTCCTTTCTCGCCGTGATCGCCGCCGGTTTCTGGGCCTATCGCGAGAACTATGCCACGCAAGAGGCGCTGAAAGAGGTCGGACGGCTGAACACCGAGATCGCTACCCTGCGCGAGGGGCTGGCGCTGCAACGCGCCGAATGGGCCTATCTGAACCGCCCCGACCGGTTGCGCGAACTGGTGGTGCTGAACTTCGACAAGCTTGGCCTCCTGCCGCTGGCGCCCGAACAACTGGGCGACGCGAAGGTCGTGGCCTATCCGCGCGTGGCCCCGCCCGTCCTCGACGGAACGGTGGACACTTCCGAAACCGGGGGCAGGCCTCCCGCGCCGACAGATGGGGATTTCCCGTGATCCGCACGCCGCTTCGCCCGCTGGCCCGCATTCTGACCGCCCGCGCCAAGGGAGAAAACCCCGAGGCGATCGAGCGCGAGAACCTGCGCCTGCGTCACGAGGTGATGCGCGACCGCGCCCGGACGATGGCCGAGGGGCGGCTGGTGTTTCTGGCGCTGGCCTTCTTCATGGTCTTCGGCGTGATCGGCGCTCGGATGGGGCTGATGGCCGCGACGGTGCCGGAAGAGCCGAAATCCGCCTCTCCGGGGGCGGAAATCCTGGCGCAGCGGGCCGACATCACCGACCGCAACGGCCGCATCCTCGCGACCAATATGCTGACGCACGCGCTGTATGTGCAGACGAACGATCTGGTCGATCCGCCCCGCGTGGCGCGCGAACTGGCCCGCGTCTTCCCGGAACTGAAGGAAGAGGATCTGCTGCGCCGCTTCACCGACGGGCGCAGCTTCCTGTGGGTGCGCAAGGTTCTGTCGCCCGAGCAGATGCAGCAGGTGCATGAGATCGGCGACCCGGGTCTTCTCTTCGGCCCGCGCGAGATGCGGCTTTACCCGAACGGCCGGCTTGCGGCGCATGTGCTGGGCGGCAGTTCCTTCGGGGCCGAGGGTGTGAGTTCGGCCGAGGTCATCGGCACCGCCGGGATCGAGAAGCAAATGGATGCGCGCCTGCGCGATCCGGGCCAGGCGGGGCGGCCGCTGTCCCTGTCGCTCGACCTGACGGTCCAGGCGACGGTCGAGGAAATCCTCGGCGCCGGCATGACGATGATGAACGCCAAAGGCGCCGCCGCGGTCCTGATGGATGTGCATACGGGCGAGATTCTGGCCCTGTCCTCGCTGCCCGATTTCGACCCCAACAACCGGCCGAACGGGCCGGTCTCGGGCGATCCGTCCGACAGCCCGCTGTTCAACCGGGCGGTGCAGGGGGTCTATGAACTCGGCTCGACCTTCAAGATATTCGCCGCCAGCCAGGCGCTGGAACTGGGCCTCGTCACGGTGGACACGATCATCGACGCCAAGACGCCGCTGATCTCGGGTCGCTTCCACATCAAGGAATTTCGGAACCACAACTATGGCATGATCCCGCTGTGGGATGTGATCGCGAAATCCTCGAACGTCGGGACCGCGCGGGTGGCGCTGCTGATCGGCGGGCTGCGGCAGCAGGCCTTCCTGAAATCCATGGGCTTCTTCGAGCCGACTTCGGTCGAGATCGTCGAGGCCGCCGGGGCTAAACCGCTCGTGCAGAAGAAATGGGGCGACATCACCACGATCACCACCTCTTACGGCCATGGTCTCGCCGCCAGCCCGATGCACCTGGCCGCCGCCTATGCGACGATCGCCAACGGCGGGGTGAAGGTGGCGCCGACGCTGATCCATTCCGACCGGCACGAGTCGGGTCCGCGCGTCCTGTCGGAGAAGGTCGCGAAACAGGCGGTCTGGATGCTGCGCAAGGTGGTGACCGAGGGCACCGCCTCTTATGCCGAGGTGCCGGGCTATGACGTGGCCGGCAAGACCGGCACCGCCGACAAGCCGCGCCGCGACGGCAAGGGCTATTACAAGGACAAGGTGGTGAACACCTTCGCCTCGATCTTCCCGGCGGATAATCCGAAATACGTTCTGATCGTGACGCTGGACGAGCCGGTCGACACCTCGGGGCCGGAACCGCGCCGCACCGCCGGCTACACCACCGTGCCGATCGCGGCCGAGATCATCCGCCGCACCGCCCCCCTTCTGGGGTTGAAGCCCGCGGTTGAACCCCCCGCGCAGGATCGGATAACAGCCGTGGTAAGCACCCGCAGCGGAGTCGCCGCGACCGGCGGCAACTGACGGGCGCGCACGAAAGGCGGGCGGGCCATGGACAGGACGGCGACACTTTCCGAACTCGGGCTGGCGGCCAGGGCCGGGCGCGAGGCGCGCGTCACCGATGTGACGACCGACAGCCGCGCGGTAAGACCCGGTGCCCTGTTCGCGGCGCTTCCCGGCAGCCGGATCCACGGCGCGGAATTCGTGCCCGCGGCGCTGACCCTTGGGGCAGGGGCCATCCTGACCGATGCGGCGGGTGCGAAGATCGCCGCCGATGCCCTGGCCGGATCGACCGCCGCCCTGATCGTGGCCGAAGACCCGCGCGAGGCCTTGTCCCGCGCCGCCGCCCTCTGGTTCGGCGCGCAGCCCGATACCATGGTCGCGGTGACGGGCACCAACGGCAAGACCTCGACCTCGACCTTCTGCCGGCAGATCTGGATGGCGCTCGGCCATATCGCGATCAATATCGGCACCACCGGGATCGAGGGCGCGTGGTCGGCCCCCTCGTCCCACACCACGCCCGATCCCATCACGCTTCACCGGATGCTGGCCCAGGCCGCGCGCGCCGGCGTCACCCATGCGGCGATGGAGGCGTCAAGCCACGGGCTCGACCAGCGGCGGCTCGACGGGGTGCGGCTCAGGGCGGCGGGGTTCACCAATTTCACCCAGGACCATCTCGACTATCACAAGACCTTCGAGGCCTATTTAGCCGCCAAGGCCGGACTTTTCACCCGCGTTCTGCCGGACGACGGGGTGGCGGTGATCAACCTCGACGACCCGAAAGGCGCCGAACTGGCCGGACTCGCCCGCGCCCGCGGTCAGCGGCTGCTGACGGTCGGCCATGGCGCCGACTGCGACCTGCGCATCCTCGGCCAGCGGTTCGACGCCACGGGGCAGGAGATGCGGCTGATGTGGCAGGGCCAGCCGCACCAGATCCGGCTGAACCTCATCGGCGGCTTCCAGGCGGAGAACGTGACCCTCGCCGCGGGCATCGTGATCGGCGCGGGCGAGGATCCGGCACGCGTCTTCCCGGTCCTGCCGCAACTGGCGGGCGTGCGCGGCCGGATGCAGCGCGCCGGCACGCGCAGGAACGGGGCCTCGGTCTTCGTCGATTACGCCCATACGCCCGACGCCATCGCGACGGCGCTGCGCGCGCTGCGCCCGCATGTGATGGGCCGCATCGTCATCGTCTTCGGCGCGGGCGGCGACCGCGACCGC
>JAATGA010000489.1 GCA_015654855.1 Rhodobacterales bacterium | reverse complement strand
GCCTGTGCGTGAAAAAGGGGGGCGCGAACGTCAGATCGGGCGGACCAAAGGTGGCATGAACACCAAGTTGCACGCCGTTGCCGATGCAAAGGGGCGGCCGATCGGGTTCTTCATGTCCGCCGGGCAGATCAGCGACTACACAGGCGCAGCGGCGCTGCTGGGCAGCCTGCCGAAGGCGGGCTGGCTGCTGGCCGATAGAGGCTATGATGCCGACTGGTTCAGAGAAGCGTTGAAAGACAAGGGCATAAAGGCATGCATCCCCGGCCGGAAGTCCGCAAAAAGGCCGTCAAATATGACAAGAGGCGCTACAAACGGCGCAACCGCATAGAGATCATGTTCGGACGCCTGAAAGACTGGCGGCGCGTCGCCACGCGATACGACCGGTGCCCAGAAACCTTCTTCTCCGCGATCATGCTCGCTGCGACCGTCCTCTTCTGGCTATGAAACCCAATGAGTCTGGAGCCTAGAGCCGCTTTGCCTCTTTTCCCGCGCCGTGCCGCATTTGCCGATATATGCACAGCACGATACCGGAAGCCATGTGCGTTTTCAGGATGCGGAAAGTTTTGTGCGTACATTGACGTTGCGCCATGGCGTACAATCCGGGGACCCTGAGGAAACCGTATGGGCACAAGGCTGGATCGACGATGAAGCTCTCGCTGAGCACGTAAAAAGATTTGGTAAAACCGGCTACGGAAAATATCTCAGCTCGCCACTTTCAGAAAAGCAGAGACAGTCTCCAAAACAGAGATGGCCTCGGCTTGGTAAAGTTGAGGCCACGCAACTGCACCGTTGATCCGGCTCTCAATCCGCACGCAGCTCTTCTTGCATTATCCCGGTTCTCTCCACATCGGCGCAGAGAGGACAAAACTCTCACAATTCAGCGAAAGATTGACGTTGTAGGCAGGATCCTGAGATTTTTCGGTATGCCATGTCTTGGTCATATAGGTGCATTCGGATTGGAAACGTGCTCTCTTTTCGTCATTATCCTCCGCACCTCTGGACACTGACTCGTGGTGGACCAACTCGGCATAAGGTGTCCAGGCGTTATGATACCCTGCCGCCTGCACCTTGAGACACAGATCCACATCATTGAACGCAATCGCCAGATCGACTTCGTTCAGCCCACCGACCTGAAGGAATATGTCTCGCCGCAACAGCAGACAGGCCGCCGTCACCGCGCTGTATTCCTGCCGCAACATGAGACGACCAAAATAACCGAAATGATCGTGCGGAAGCAATTTATGCGCATGACCGGCCACGCCGCCAAGACCAATGACAACCCCGGAATGCTGGATGCGACCATCCGGATAATAGAGCTTGGCGCCAATGCAACCCGCCCCGTCACGCTGTCCAAGCGCCAGCATTTCGTCAAGCCAGTCCTCGGATATTACCTCGATGTCGTTATTCATCAGAACGATAAACGCGCCCTTGGCGACATCAACGGCAGCGTTGTTCAACGCCGAATAGTTGAAAGGCCGCTCATCGCGCAAAACCCTGACACGGCTGTCGACGGTCGGGATCCGCGCAAGCCAGGCAAGTGTCTCAGGCTCTTCCGACCCGTTATCGACAACGATAATCTCGAACTTTGCGTAGCGCGTTCTTTGAAGAACGCTCCCCACCGTTGTGCGCAGGATATCGATATGATCCCGCGTCGGGATAATGATGGAAACGAGCGGCTCTCCCTGAACTGGCCAGTCTGGCCGGAAAGAAAAAGGAAAGGGGCCGGCCCTCACAGTTATCGTCGGGTCCGATGCGCGCCGCAGATGCTCTTCAATCGCGCGCCGCCCCGCCTCTGCCGCATAGGGTTTGGCCTCGGCGGATGCGGCCGTACTGCCGGGTGTCGCGCGCCAAGTATAGAGCACGTTCGGAATATGGATAACCTGACCGTCATCGACATGTTCGACACAACGCAACAACAGGTCGTAATCTTGGGCCCCCTCGAAGCCTTTTCGAAAGCCCCCGACTGCGCGCATAAGATCCGTCTGGTATACGCCCAGATGGGAAATATAATTGTTCTCATAAAGCAGAAGCCGGTTCCAGTCGGGCTTCAGATGCGGACTGTAACGGATGCCTTCTTCGTTGATCTTGTCCTCGTCGGTGTAGATGATCCGCGCGTCAGGATGGCGCCTGATCGCTTCAGCCACAAACAACAAGGCGTCACGGTCAAGCAGATCGTCATGATCCAGAAGCGCCGTGAACTCTCCTGTGGCAATTTCGAGCGCACTGTTGGTGGCGGCCGAGATATGTCCATTGGCCTCGCGGAACACCACGCGAATACGCGCATCACGCGCGGCGTACTCCCGCAGGGCCTTTCCCACACGAGGGTCGGTAGAACAATCGTCGGCAAGGCAGAGTTCCCAGTTCGGATAGCTCTGCGCCAACACCGAATCGATCATTTCCGACATAAGCGCCGGGTCCGGATTGTAGATCGGCACAGCGACCGAGATCCGGGGGCCGTCTCTCAGTTTATCGGCAAGCTGTTCCATATAGCGCGCCTGCAGCGCCCGTTGCTCCGCCCAGGCGGCAAGAACGCTTGCATATCCGGTTCCAAGGGACAGCTCGTGGCCAGCATCGACAAGGTCGCGACGAAACGGATCGCGCTTGGCCGCCGAACGGGCGAACCGTTGTGCCATTTTCTCCGGCAACGGTGGACTCGCCTTCGAAAGAAGGCGCAGAACCTTACAGACGATCTTACGCCGCCACTGTTTCAGCGGGCGGCGGCGGGCATCCCGCAGCCGCGATTCAAGCAGGCCGATACCCGCGACGCCATTGCGGATGTCGGCCTCCTTGCGAACCAAATCCGCCCGAAGTTGTCGAATCTGACCGCGTAAATCCCGGATATCATCGATGAGATCAGGATAGTGCTGCACGATTTTCTCGGAGCGGATAGCTATACCCTGTCGTGCGGGCTTGTCAGCTTGCGGCAGCACACGCGCAGCTGGATTCAAACACCCCGCATCAACCAGCGCCTCCGTGCCCACCACATCACGCGCACCCAGAAGATTACCGGCAGCATCCGATCGGTGAACAGCGACGAGCGAATTGCAGAACTGGATCGTGTTGATAGACTTCAGAGCTTCCGGATCGAAAGTCACCCGCCAGCGATGGGCGAAAAACGAAAGGGCCTCCTCCGGGGGGAGGGCTCCACCCCAATGCTCGACATTGACCAGATCCGTCAAGCGCCGGAAGAAACTCAGGGATGATGATGGGGTTTCAATTCCGCCGTCGAATTTCGGCCAGTAGCTGCAATGCAGATCCTCCGCGACATACAGCCCATCGAGATTCAGGTGTGGAAAGAATTCGGCGAAGGATCGGATAATATCCCCCGAGCGGTGCGACCCATCGTCGATGATGATGTCAAAGGGGGAAGCCGCCCCAATGATCCGCGCCGCCACATCATGTTTGCTGGCATCGCCAATGAAGACCTGAATCCGCGCGTCTTCAAACCTCAGATTTCCGCAGGCCTCATTAATGTCGCAACCTGCAATGATCTCGGCATTCGGGAAATACTTCGCCCAGACCTCAAGGGACCCGCCATTCTGCACCCCGATCTCGAGAATGCGCACACTCTTTTGACGATACGGCGCAAAGATCCGGTCATAGAAATCCAGATAGGAATCCCACTTGTCGCTGACTTTTCCCGTATGGGTGCGATGAATATCTTTGAGGCTAAGGGGCATGATATTTGCGTTTTTGCTTGAAGGACCTGGCTGACGCGGCGGATATGGATGTCAATCTGCGATCGGGGTTACGGTTCCATAACGACAGCCCGTCCTGACCGGCGCAGCGTTTTCAGGGACTTGTCCCCACGGTTGCACAGAAACGATGCGGGTAGAGCGGCACCGCTCAGCCAGCCCTCCCGCAGTGGCGGGAACAGCGTCTCGCGAATGCTCATACATCCTGTCTCCCCCGGGCGACGTCCGGACCACTCGCTTCGATTAACGAAACCCGTGTCTGCCGCAGATACGGTCTCTTGCGGGCTTCATCAACAACGGAATGCGCAATATGCGCATAAAGCCCCGCTTTCGGCGCCATCCCGCCCCGATAGGCGGGACTATGCCGCCGTGAGGGGATGCAGCACTTAGATGTGTCACGTTCCTCAGGTCCGAAGCCGCACACACGCGCGAGAAAACTTCTTGCGCCAGGGCTCATACGGCCAGGGCTCATACGGCCAGGGCTCATACGATTGAGACTTTGGGCCGCATCATATTGCCCAACTGCTGATCATAGAGTTGCCGAAAGGGGCCGTTCCCGGCCAGAAGCTCGTCCGCGGATCCATGTTCAAGCACCTTGCCGTTGCCCAGCACATAGACATGATCGGCATTCATAATGGTCGAAAGGCGATGCGCGATCACGATGGTCGTGGCGCCGTGCGACACCCGGGCAAGCCCTTCCTTCACCAGGCCCTCCGAGACGGAGTCGAGCGCACTCGTCGCCTCATCCAGCAGAAGGATCCGTGCCTGCCGCAGAAATGCGCGTGCAATCGCCAGACGCTGTCTCTGCCCACCCGAGAGGAACATGCCATTCTCGCCGACCTGGGTCTGGTACCCGTTGGGCAGCGTCATGATGAAATCATGCGCATGGGCGGCACGCGCTGCGGCGGCAACGTCCTCATCCGTTGCCTCGGGGCGCGAACAACGAATGTTTTCGATCACGGTGGAGGAGAACAGGAATGTGTCCTGACCGACAAAAGACATGTTGCGGCGCAGGCTGTCGAACGTGACATCGCGGATATCGGTGCCGTCGATGGTCACCCGGCCTTCTGTCGGATCGTAAAGCCGCATGGTCAGGTTCAGGATGGTGGATTTGCCGGCCCCGGATTCGCCAACCAGCGCCGTGGTCTTGCCCCCCTCGAAAACCAGGTCCAACCCGGTCAGGGCGTTCTCGCTGGTGCCGTAGGAAAAGCCGACATTCTCGAACGCTATACGCCCGTCCATGACCGTCAGAGGTTGAGCATTCGCGGCTTCCGTGATGCTTTCCTTCTGGTCCAGCATTTCGAACATCATGCGGACCCCGACCATCATGCTCTCCATGCTGACCCTCATCCGCGACAGGCGCTTGGCCGGTTCATAGGCCATCAGCAACGCGGTCACGAAGGACATCAGCTGCCCCGGAGTCGTGGCCTCCCCCCCCGAAAGATGCAGGGCGCTGAGCCAGACGACCCCCGCAATCGCGACGCCCGACAATGTCTCCATCAACGGCGAGGTGATTGCCTCAAGCCGGATGACAGAGTTGGAGCGTTTCTCGACCTCGCGGATGGCACGCTTCATGCGCGCATCCATCACCTTCTCCAGCGAGAAAATCTTGATCACGCGGATGCCGTTAGACGTTTCCTGCAGGACCTTGAGGATCTCGGCCAGAGAGGAAAGCTGGCGCATCATGATGCCGCGCACGCTCCGCAAGATCATCCGGATACCGAAAACCGCTATCGGACCGACGACAAGCGACACGATCGACAGCACGGGCTGTTGATAGAACATCACCCCGATGAGCCCGATCATCGTCAACAGATCGCGCACCATCGACGTGACCCAGAGGTCGATCAGGGACCGCGCGGCCTGGGCGCTCTGCGTCACCCGCATCAGCAGATCGGAAGATTCCCGCAGGTTGAAAAACTCGACCCCCTGCCGGATCAGTTTCTCGTACAAAAGGCCCTGTTGCTGGGCGACGATGCCGTTGCCCGCACGCGCCATGGAGACGGTCTGGATGTAGCTCGACACGCCCTTCATGCAAAAAATCCCGATGACCATCGCCGAGACGGCCGCCACCGCGCCCCGGTTTTCCGGGTTCGTCATCGTATCGATGATCGCCTGCATAGACCATGCCGTAGCGGCAGACATGCTCGCCACGACGACCATCGAGATGATTCCGATCGCGTAATACTTGCCCTGCCGGCGCATGCCGTACCTAAGCAATCGCCAGATCAAGGATTCGTTCAGTCGATCTTTGATGCGCGGAGACAAGGCAGGCCGATATTTCGCGTGTCGGGACATGGGACGTACACTATATCTGTCCTTGAACGCATTGAGAAGGGGCCACTTCCTGCGGCGCAGCGGAAAGCTGCCGCTCACATAGAGACGCGGACGGGACAGGATCATGGTAGCCATCAGCCACCTTCAGCACCCCATCGCCCGTCTCCTGCCGGGACTGACACGGCTTTCGACGCCCTTCCGGAAATATTGCCAGAGCAGACGGAAATACCGAAATTCCGCGTTCAAGCCACGAAGATCTGATCTCAGATCACCGGAGGAATGATATGGCTCAGGGCCAAAATCGTCGGCTTCTTGGCGTGCCTGTCAAAAAGATCATGCGAGAGGCACGCCGCCTGAAGACGCAGGCGGTGTCCGCATTCCATGTGTGGTCCGTTCTGGGAAGGGTACAGCGCATCAACTACGATGCCGCGCGCGATAGGCTGGTCCATGTCACGCAAGGCGCGATCGAGCTGCTTGATGACGTTGCCGTCGTGCTGATCTATCAGCCTGACGGCCTCCTCGCCTCCACGAAGTACCAGCTCGACTGGCTGATCGAGAACGGCGTGTCACCGGTTGTCGTCACGAACCTGACGCTCGCGCAGCAGGACCGGGAGGCGCTTGCGGGCAAGGCCTATCTGGTCATCGAAAGACCGAATGTCGGCTATGATTTCGGCGGCTATCGCGAGGGTATCCAGACCATCCTGGAACGCGGGATCCGGCCAAAGAACCTGTTTGTCCTGAATGACAGCGTCTGGCTGCCGCTGCACAAGGATTGCGACCTGGTCGAACGCGGCCGGGACTCTCCCGAGGACATATGGGGCCTGTTCACCGATCTCGACTGGAAGAACCGCCGCAAGGAGCGGCCCGAGCAATACGAACACGTGCAGTCTTACTTCTTCCGTTTTTCAGGCAATCTTGCAGCCAGCGCAGCTTTTGCGCGGTACTGGAAAAACATGCCGCTGGTGAACGACCGGCGCTTCGTCATCAGCATGTTCGAGACACGGCTGACGCAGCACTTTCGCAAGCTAGGCTATAGCGCGGCCTCCATGTATGACTGGGCCGGTTTCGTCGATGACCTGCTGTCGATCGCAGATGACCGGTTCGTTGACCTGATGCTCGACCACCAGAGCCGCATGCGCGAAAAGGAAGCCCGGATTATCAAGGCGATGCGGCAAAGAGGGCTGGCGAATGCGCTGGAAACCCGGGATGCCCTCGGTGATCAGATCCGGCGGGGAGAGGTATTTTCCTCGTTATTCTATGTGTATCCGGAATTTCAGAAGCGCCACGGCATTCCGTTTCTGAAGAAGGGACGCACACCCGAACTCATCCTTTACCGCAAGGAACTCATCCGTCTTGGGGCGCACAAGGATTTCGTGGCCCCCATCCGCCAGGAAATCGAGACCTGGGACAAGAGTGTCCCACAACCAGACGAACCCTGACCACAGCCGCGCAGCCCGTCATCGGACTGGTGCGCGTGCGACGGGTCGGGCACCTCGGCTCGAACCCCGGCACGGCGTTGGTGGTTTACCTGCACGCATGGGAAGCAGGGGCCGCCATCTGCCGCGAGATCGCATTTACAATCACCAAAGGCCGCACACCGCCCTTGGCGGGCGGCCAACCGCCGTGGCTCCTTCAACAGCATCGAAACAGATCGTCAGGCACACGCAGTCGCTTAGGGTCAGGACCTATTGATCTCATAGACGCGTCATGATTCAGGCTCGTCCGAGGAGATCTGAACCATAAGCAATCTTTACTGGCTGTCTGACAAGTAGATGTCGCGCCTTCGGCCTTTCTTTCCGCGCAGCCACGGTCGCCCCCGTGTAGATGATCGGCGTGTCCTGAGCAGGATAATTTTCGTAAACCGCAATGGGTTGCGTTGGTGTGACGCACCGAAGGAACCTTCCTCGAACGAGATCAGCCCTGCGAAACCCTTGTTGATGTCACCATAGGTGTAGCTGACCATGTTGTTTTGGGACGAGCCGAATTTGACGACTCCATTGGTCCAGACCGGACCGGCTACGTTGGTCCATGTCCGGAAAGCCGAAAGCGTATATCTCGGCGTCGCTTTGCTCGCCTTCCGGATGCAGTCGGTGCTGCCCTTCATGCTGATCGGCGGGCCGATCTTCTACGGCAGCTGGCACATGGTGATGACCGGCTACATGCAGCACCTCGGCCTCGCCGAGAACGTGCTCGACCACCGGCTGAACTCGCGCACCGTCTACGTCAACCCGATCAGCCGCTTCATCTACTGGAACATGAATTTCCACGTCGAGCATCACATGTTCCCGATGGTGCCCTATCACGCGCTGCCCGAGCTGCACGAACGGATCAAGCACGACCTGCCGCCAGCGCATGCCTCGATCCTGTCGGCCTATCGCGAGATCATCCCCGCCATCGTGAAGCAGTTCCGCAACCCCGACTGGTTCGTGAAACGCGCGCTGCCGCCCTCGGCCAAGCCCTATCGCCCGGAGTTCCACGGCGATCTGGAGCCCGGCCAGCCCACCCCCGGAATTGGCGGCTATGACGCCGCCGGAATCGCCACCGCCGCGGAATGACCGCCGACGCCAGCCACAGGAAGCCCGATATGCCCTGGATTGAAGCCTGCACCACCCAAGATATCGACGAGGAGGATCTGATCCGCTTCGACCACGACGCCCGCACCTTCGCGATCTATCAAGGCCCCGACGGCACCTTCTTCTGCACCGATGGCCTGTGCACCCATGAGGATGTGCATCTCTCCGATGGTCTCGTGATGGGCTACGTGATCGAATGCCCGAAGCACAACGGCCAGTTCGATTACCGCACCGGCGAGGCAAAGCGCTCGCCCGCCTGCCGCAACCTCCAGACCTATAACGTGCGGCTCGAGGGCGAGCGCGTGCTGGTGGAGATACCGTGATGGGAGTGGTCATTGTCGGGGCAGGGGAGGCGGGTGTGCGCGCGGCCTTCGCTCTGCGCGAGGCGGGCTATCAGGGGGCGGTGACGCTGCTGTCCGAGGAGCCGGACCTGCCCTATGAGCGCCCGCCGCTGTCGAAATCGCCCGATGCCCTGCGCCCGATCGCGCCGGAGGAGGCCTATCGCGCCGCCGGGATCAGGCTGCGCCTCGGGATCTGGGTCACGCATGTCGACATCGGCCGCAAGCGGGCCGAGACCAGCGACGGCCCGCTCGCCTACGATCACCTGCTGCTGGCGACGGGGGCGGAGGCGCGGCGCCTGCCGGGCTTCCCCGAGGCGGTCCACCTGCGTCGGCGGGCCGATGCCGGGGCGCTGTTCGCGCGGATCGTGCCGGGGGCGCGGCTGACGGTGCTCGGCGCGGGGTTCATCGGCATGGAGCTTGCGGCGGTCGCGCGCGGGCTCGGGGCGCAGGTCACGGTCCTCGAGGTCGGCCCGCGAATTCTGTGCCGCGCCGTCCCGGCCGAGCTCGCGGCGCTGCTGCATGCGCGCCATGCCGGGGAAGGTGTGCGGATCGTCACCGATGCGGCGGCCGCGCCGCTCCCCGGCGCGCTGCGGCTCGCCTCGGGCGAGGTGATCGCGCATGACCTCCTCGTTGCGGGCGTCGGCTCGGTGCCGCGCACCGATCTGGCCGAGCGGATCGGGCTCGAGATCGACAACGGCATCGTCGTGGATGCGGGCCACCAGACCTCCGCGCCCGGCATCTTCGCGGCGGGCGATTGCTGCGCGCTCCGGCAGGAGGCCGGCGTCCTGCGGCTGGAAAGCTGGCGCATAGCCCGCGATCAGGGCGAGGCCGCCGCGCGCGCGATGCTCGGGCTGTCAGCTGTTGGCTCCGTTCCCTATTTCTGGTCCGATCAGTATGACCTCTGCCTGCAGGTCGTCGGCCTGCCCGGGGGGGCGCCGCTGGCATCCAGGGTGTTGCCGGGCGGCGGGCGGATGCTCTTCGAGGCGGATGCGGAAGGGCGCCTGACCCGCGCGGCGGCACTTGGTCGCGATAACGAACTGGCGCGTGACATCAAGCTTGCGGAGCGGCTGATTGCCGCCGGGATTGCTCCTGTGGCGGAGGCTCTGGCCGATCCTGGCATATCATTGAAATCGCTTCTGGGGGCCGGGACCGCTGTTGCAAAGGCCACCTGAGCGAGCAGGCTCATTTCTCTGGCCGTCTCCTGCCGCGCGCTCATCGCCGCGCATTGATGATGGGTTGGGTAGCCCCTCCTGACGGCGCTTATGTGCCACAGTGGTCCAGTCAGGATCATGAGGGGCAAACTATGAAGTAAGTCTCGATCATCGGCGTTGACCTAGGTTTTTGATCCCACAGTTTGATGGTGCGATCCTTTCTTTGGAATGGAAGGATACCCTATCGAGATCGCGACTGGCAGACCTGTGCCTGCAGTGTCGAGCTGCGCATTCCACGCTTACTCAAGGGTTCTTACTTCCCGTCATTTCTCGAGCCTCGGCGCTCGATAGAAAAGGCGCTGACGGCCGTCATTCGGGAAGCCTATTTCCATGGCGTATCGACGGGGTTGATGGGTGACCTCATGCAGTCGATGAGCAGCCCCGGCATCTCGAAGAGCCAGGTGAGCAGGCTCTGCGAGACAATCGACGAGCGGGTCGATGCCTTCCTCACCTGTCCGATCGAGGGCGAATGGCTCCGCCTCCGCTTCTTGCAAAAAAAGAACGCAGCCAGAGGCAGAAGCCCCATGTGCCTGGAACACATTCTTCGCCAGATCGAGCCCGACAGTGGTAATCTCCGACATGACCGCTCTCCTATGTGGATCCTCGCAGACACACCCTGGCACACAGATGCCGTCGGGGGCGGTCATATCATCAACGCCAATCGGCATGGTCGAATAATTAGACCATCTCATAATAAACTGTTTGGATTTTGTGAATTTCTATTGGTCGAGCCCCTGAAAATGCCTGTCTCGGAGCGGCTGTATATTCCCTGATGGCCGAGGAACTGACCCGCGCCGGTCTCAACGTGGTCGCGATCGACCGTGGCCCTTGGATCGACACCTCAACCCATACCCCTCCCGACGTGGACCCCGACGAATTGCGGTGGGGGCATCGTAAGGAATTGCTCGCGCCGCCGCGCGACAATACCGTCAGCTTCCGCAATCGCGCCGATCAGGTCGCGGCCCCGCTGCGGGACTATGGGATCTTCGAACTCGGGGCTGGGGTCGGCTGGGCGGGCTTCCACTGGGTCGGCATAGCCTGGAGATTTTCGCCATGGGCGTTTGAAATCTGTTCGAAAATGATCGAACGCTACGGTCTTGCCCGCGCCGAGGACGGCGAACTGCAATTGCAGGACTGGGGCGTCACCTATGCAGAGCTAGAGCCCTTTTACGACCGGTTCGAGAGGATCGCGGGCGTTTCCGGCAAGGCCGGCAACATTGCCGGCGAGATCCAGAACAGCGGCGATCCCTTCGAGGGTCCGCGTTCGCGCGACTATCCGACCCCGCCGCTGAAGACACTGCGGATGATGGAGATCTTCAACGAGGCGACATCGCGCATGGGGCTACATCCCTTCACCATCCCCGCCGCGAACCTGTCGCAGCCATATGTCGACCCGCTCGGGGTCAGCGTGGGCGCCTGCACCTATTGCGGGTTCTGCCTGGGTTATGGCTGCGGGAACTATTCGAAATCCAGCCCTCAGGCCTGCGTTTTCCCGGCTTTGATGCGTCGGCCGAACTTTTCCGTCGTCACCAAAGCCTGCGTGACCCGCGTGAACATGATCAGAACATCGCCTATGTGGACGCCGACACGGCTGCCACCATGCGTGCGGCGCTGGCGGACCCGAATTGTTTCAAGGGCAACGCCATGCAAAGCCTGAAGGCGGATTTATACGCGCTGAAAGAGCGTGTTGAACAGGCGGTCCTGGCCGAGCGAAACGCAGTCACCACGGCGATCGACGAGGTGGCCGCGAAGGTCGCTCGGACCTCGGAATTCCTGGCTCTGCCCGCTGACCAGCAGGCCCGCATTCTGGCGAAGCTCGCGGATCATAAATCGGCGCTGAACGCACAGGATCTTATCCCTGCCTTGAGCAATCAGGAGAGTGAGGTTCGCGCCAACCTGCTTGCCGATACCTGACCCGGATCGCCGCGCTCGCGCCGTCGCCCGCGCCTTACCGCCTGCCTGAACCCACCGGCGACGCGATGAACGAGGCCCCCGCAAAAGATCCGCGCAAGGTTCAGCCCGCGCCCGCCCAACCGAAATAAATCAACGCGCGCTCGATCACGGTGCCCTTCGCCAAGCCCTATCTCGAGGATGAGGCCGATGTGACCCGCTACCTTGACGAGATGCGAAAGACCCTGCTGGCCGAGATCGCCATCATTGTCGATGACCCGATCTCGTCGCTCGATCATCTGCGTATTCGCAAGGTCGCCCAGCGTCTCGTCGCTGAGGTAAAAAAGGGGCTGCAGGTCATTATCTTCACGCACAACCTGGTGTTCTTCAACGAAGTGGTATCCGAGGCAGCTAGAGCCGGGGATGCGGCGCCGCTAATTAAGTCGGTCATCGCTAAGTCGCAGTCCGAGCGCTTCGGTGTGATCCGCGAGAACAGTGAGCCGTGGGGAGCGGACGTGACCGCACGGATCAAAAAGTTGCGGAAGCGCGTCAAAGAGATTAAAACAGTAGCGGACTTCAATGCTGACGAAAATCGTATCCAAGTCAAGGAATTCTACTCAGACTTACGCGAGTCGTGGGAGCGGACCGTTGAAGAGGTGCTTTTGGCAAAAACCGTGCAGAGGTTCGTGCGAGACGTGATGACACTCCGCCTCAGAGACGTGACTGCTACAAACGACGACTATCGGACTATTTTCTTTGCGATGAAACGGGCGTCTGAACGGTCTGGCTATGATATGGCTGCAGGCAGGGACATTCCTCAGCCATCCCCGGACGAGATGGAAGCCGATTTCAAAGAGCTCGACGACTTTAAGATTGAACTCGTCAACAGGAGTAAGAAGACTTCCCTCGAGCGATCCGCGCTTGAGAACCCGGTGGGCACACCACTGATTTAAGCGGGGGCATTGAATTTTATCAAACGTAGGAGTATGATATGGTCATACTTTGGGGGCATTTATGACCGTTAAAACCACCTTAAGCTTTACCGACCGCCACCACCACTTTCTGACGGAGAAGGTGAGTGCAGGCGTTTTTGCCTCACAATCCGCGTTGGTCGCAGTGGCTCTGGAGCAGATGATCCAGGATGAGGAGGAGCGCGAGGTCGCTCTTGGCGCCTTTGTGGACGAGATCCGAAGCCGACTCCAGACGCCCCGGGATGCCTTCGTTGATGGTGATGAGGCGTTCGCACGCGCGCGTGCGCGGCTGGCTACGGGTGTGCGGTGACCTATAGGATCCGTTTCCACCCGTCAGTAGCTGATGACCTTGACTGGATTGCCGAGTGGATTTCTGACTATGCCGGAGCGACAAGCGCTGCCGCCAAGGTCTACGAAATCGAACAGGTGATCCGCAGCCTTGCGGTGACCCCGCACAAGGGGAGCAGGCGTGATGAGATCGCTCCCGGTCTTCGGGCGATTCCGGCAGGGCGGAAGGGTATTGTCGTGTTCTCTGTCGACGATGACCTTTGTGAAGTCCTTATCTATGCTGTGAGTTATGGTGGTGCGGATTGGGTGCGGCGCAGCAAGACGCGTAGGTGAAGTGGTCCCGCTACACTCGGGGAACTTGGTGATGCACGGGCCTAGTGTGATTAGCTTCAGACCTTTGAGCGACATACGGAATTCCATTATGCCGCAAGTGATTTGGGATCGTGTCATTCTCCTTGATACAAAGGCAAGAATTTCTGAGATCCTGCCCCCGCAACCAAAATTTAGCCCGCTTGGTCAATGACTTAGCGGGCTTTCTCATGCGCAAAATCCAGACCCCCGAAATCCCCCCGAAATCCCCCCGGAATCATATCGGAAGCAAACGGGCGCGTAGTCTTGCGGTAAGCGTCCGGCCTGACCGCCCTGCCGCGTGGTGAGAGAGGCAGATAGTGTCCACCATCGATAGTGGACACTATGGTGATGGCGTGGCGCGTCGGACGAAGCGACTTTGGACGGATGAGGAGAAGCGTTCGGTCTGTTTCCAGGCGGCGGCGCCGGGCGTTTCCGTGGCTCAGGTGGCGCGGCGCTACGCGGTGAACGCGAACCTGATCTTCAAGTGGCTGCGCGATCCCCGTTATGCGCCGGACCCCACCTCGGTT
>JAATGA010000012.1 GCA_015654855.1 Rhodobacterales bacterium | reverse complement strand
TCGAGCAGGAAGGGACCTATCCGCTGCCCGAGGCGCAGCTCGACCGGTTCCTTGTGCAGGTCGATGTCGAATATCCGACGCGGGCGACCGAAAGGGACATCCTGCTCGCCACCACCGGGACGGAAGAGGCCGAATCCATCCAGGTCTTCACCGATGCGGAACTGATCGCGGCGCAGCATCTGATCCGGCGGATGCCGGTCGGCGACCAGGTGGTCGAGGCCATTCTGGACCTGGTGCGTGGTTGCCGCCCGGGCGAGGCCGAGGGGCGCGATCTGGCCGATAGCCTGAGCTGGGGGCCGGGGCCGCGCGCGGCGCAGGCGCTGATGATGACGGTTCGGGCGCGGGCGCTGCTCGACGGGCGGCTGGCGCCGTCGGTGGCCGATGTGGCGGCGCTGGCCCGGCCGGTGCTGACGCATCGGATGGCCCTGTCCTTCGCCGCCCGGGCGCGGGGGGAATCGCTCGCCGGGATCATCGGGCGGACCGTCACCCGGACCCTGCGGCTTGAGGCCGCCGCGTGACGATTGCCCCAGATCTTCGCTCCCGCGCGGAAACGCTGGGGCAATCGCTGCCCCCGCTGCTCGCGGCGGCGGAGATGCTGGCCTCGACCGTCATGCTGGGCGAGCACGGGCGGCGGCGGGCGGGGTCTGGCGACGAATTCTGGCAGTATCGCCCCGCGCACGCCGGCGACAGCGCGCGGATGATCGACTGGCGCCGGTCGGCCCGGTCGGATGCGACCTTCGTGCGCGAGCGGGAATGGCAGGCCGCGCAATCGGTCAGCCTTTGGGTCGATGCCGCGCGTTCGATGAGCTTTACCGGCGACAAGGCGCGCGCGCCGAAATCCGACCGCGCGAGGCTGCTGGCCCTGGCCCTTGCGGTGCTGCTGCTGCGTGGCGGCGAAAGGGTCGGGCTGACGGGCGCGGACACCCCGCCGCGCCCCGGCCGCCAGCAACTGATCCGCATTGCAGCCGCCTTGTCCGACACGGGCGAGGCCCCCGATTTCGGCGTGCCCGAGGCCGGCGGGCTGGTCTCGCACGGGCGGGCGGTTTTCATGTCGGATTTTCTCGGCGACCCGGCCGAGGTCGAAACGGCGCTGGCCTATGCCTCGGATCGGGGCGTGCGGGGCGTGCTGTTGCAGGTTCTGGACCCGGCGGAGGAGGATTTTCCCTTCGACGGACGCACGATCTTCGAATCCATGGGCGGCAGCCTGCGGCATGAAACCCTGCGAGCGGGGGAGTTGCGGGACCGCTATCTCGTCCGGCTGGCCGAGCGCAAGGCGCGGCTGGAGGCTTTGGCGCGCTCGACCGGCTGGCTTTACCATTGCCACCACACCGGGCAATCGGCGCAGTCGGCGCTGCTTTGGGCGTATCGCGCGCTGGAAGGGGGGCGGTAGATGTTCATGCTCGGCCCCGTCGGATTTGCCGCGCCCTGGCTGCTTCTGGGGCTGATCGCGCTGCCCGTGCTGTGGCTGCTGTTGCGCGCGGTGCCGCCCGCGCCGGTCCGGCGGCGGTTTCCGGGGGTGGCGCTGCTGCTGGGTCTGAAGGACGAGGATGCCGAGACCGACCGCACGCCCTGGTGGCTGCTGCTGCTGCGCGCGCTGGCGATGGCGGCAGCGATCGTCGCCTTTGCCGGACCGGTGCTGAACCCGGCACAGCGCCAGCCGGGGACCGGGCCGCTGCTGATCCTGCTGGACGGCACCTGGGCCGATGCCCGCGACTGGCCGCGCCGGATCGAGCGGGCGACGGCGTTGGCCGCCGAGGCCGGGCGGGCAGGGCGACCCGTTGCCGTGCTGCGGCTGACCGACGATCCGGTGGCCCCGGCCTTTCAGACGGCGGATGCCTGGACGGGCCGCCTCGGCGCGATGCAGCCGCAGGCCTGGGCGCCGTCGGACATGACCATTTGGGCCGCCGCTCTGCCGGAAGGCGATTTCGACAGCTGGTGGCTGTCCGATGGCCTGGAACACAAGGGGCGCGAGGCGCTGCTGGCCGCCCTTGGAGCGCATGGCGCGGTGACGGTGTTCCAAAGTCCGCGGCCCCTGGTCGCCCTGCGCCCCGCCGGTTTCGAGGATGGCAAGATCCGGGTCGTCGCCACCCGCCTGCCTGCGGGCGAGGCGGCGGAGGTCGAAATCATCGCGCGCGGCCCCGATCCGGCGGGGATCGACCGCGAACTGGCGCGTGCGCCGCTGGCCTTCGACGCCGGATCGCGCGACGGCACCACTGCGATGGACCTGCCGCCCGAGTTGCGCAACCGCATCACCCGGTTCGAGATCGCCGGCGTCCGCTCGGCCGCCGCGGCCAGCCTGACCGACGACAGCCTCAAGCGCCGCAAGGTGGCCCTGATCTCGGGGCGCGAGGACCGCGAGGGGCTGCAACTGCTGTCGCCGACCCACTATCTGCGCCAGGCGCTGGAGCCGGTCGCGGAACTGGTCGAGGGCGGTCTGGACGATGTGCTGAAAGCCTCGCCCGATGTGATCGTTCTGGCCGATGTGGCGCGGCTGACGCAGGGCGAACAGGACGGGTTGCTCGACTGGCTGGACGGCGGCGGATTGCTTTTGCGCTTTGCCGGGCCGCAGCTTGCCGGCAGCGAGGTCAGCCGGGACGCCGAGGATCCGCTGATGCCCGTGCGCCTGCGCGAGGGCGGGCGCAATGTCGGCGGCGCGATGAGCTGGGGCGAGCCGAAAGAGTTGCAGCCCTTCGCGGAAAGCTCGCCCTTCCACGGGCTGACGATCCCGGCGGATGTGACCGTCTCGCAGCAGGTGCTGGCGCAGCCCGACCCTGATCTGGCCGAACGGACCATCGCGGCGCTGGCTGACGGCACGCCGCTGGTGACGCGCAAAGAGGAGGGGCAGGGTCAGGTCGTGCTGTTCCACGTCACCGCCAATGCCGAATGGTCGACCCTGCCTTTGTAGGGCTTGTTCGTCCAGATGATGGAGCGGCTGGCGGTTTCGACCCGCGCCGCAGCACCCGAACGCGGCGATCTGGCGGGCCAGACCTGGGTGCCCGAGGTCGTGCTCGACGCCTGGGGTCAGGCGCGCGCGGCGGGCGAGGTCGCGGGCGTCGAGGGGGCGGCGCTGGAAACCGCCATGGCCGACGGGCCGGGGCCGAAGACCCCGCCCGGGCTTTACGCCGGCGACGACCGGCGCATCGCGCTGAACGTGATCGGTGCGGATACGGTGCTGGAGCCGATGCGCTGGCCCGAGGGAACGGTGATCGAGGGGTTGGAGACGTTGCGGGAACAGGCGCTGAAAGGGGGCTTCCTGAGCGGCGGGCTGGTGCTCTTGCTGATCGACATTCTGGCGGCGTTGTGGTTGTCGGGACGGCTGGGATCGTTCCGGCGCGCCGGGACGGCGGCTGCCTTGGTGCTGGCCGTGGCGCTGGTCCTGCCGGGGGCGGGCCTGCGCGCGCAGGAGGTGCCCGATCCCGCGGCGGATGCCGTCGCGGTCGAGGCGACGCGGGGCGTGGTCCTCGCCCATGTCCTGACCGGCGATGTGCGGGTGGACGAGGTGGCGCAGGCCGGGCTTGCGGGCTTGGGAGAACGGCTTTACGAGCGCACCTCGGTCGAGCCGGAATCGCCGATGGGCGTCGATATCGAGGCGGACGAACTGGCCTTCTATCCCTTCCTTTACTGGCCCGTCACCACGACGCAGCCGCTGCCCTCGGCTTCGGCCTATGGCAAGCTCAACCGCTATCTGCGCACCGGGGGGATGATCCTTTTCGACACGCGCGACGGCGATGTGGCGGGCTATTCCTCTGCGGTCACGCCCGAGGCGCAGGCGCTGCAACGGTTGGCCGCCGGCCTCGACGTGCCGCCGCTGGAGCAGATCCCGCCGGACCATGTGCTGACCCGGACCTTCTATCTGCTCCAGGATTTTCCGGGGCGGTTCAACAGCCCTGTCCTGTGGGTCGAGGCGGCGCCGCCGGATGCCGAACAGGCCGAGGGGATGCCGTTTCGCAACCTCAACGACGGGGTGACGCCGGTGGTGATCGGCGGCAACGACTGGGCCTCGGCCTGGGCGGTGACGGATCAGGGCGCGCCGATGTTTCCGGTCGGGCGCGGTGCCGCGGGCGAGCAGCAGCGCGAGATCGCCTGGCGCTTTGGCGTGAACCTCGTCATGCATGTGCTTACGGGCAATTACAAATCCGACCAGGTGCATGTGCCGGCTTTGCTGGAAAGGCTGGGGCAATGACACTGTGGCGCAATGACGGTGCCGTGCGGGCGGTTGCGGAAGGGGCCGCGCGATGAACGGCACGCTGGTCTTCGATCCGCTGGTCGCATGGGTCGTGCTTTGGGTGTTGGCGGCCCTGGCCGTGGTGGGCCTGGCGCTCGCCATCTGGCGCGGACTCGCCGGCTGGATCCTGCGGGCGGCGGCGGCGCTGGTGCTGCTGGTGGCGCTGGCGAACCCGTCCTTACAAGAGGAAGATCGCTCCGCCCTGACCGACATCGTGCTGCTGGTGGTGGACGACAGCGCCAGCCAGCGCATCGGCGACCGCCCGGCGCAGACTGCCGCCGCCATTGCCTCGGTCGAGGCAGAGGTTGCGGCCATGCCGGATACCGAGCTGCGCGTCACCCGCTTCGGCGACGGCGAAGAGAATACCGGATCGCTGGCGATGACCGCTTTGTCCGAGGCCCTGGCCGAGGAGCCGCGCGCCCGCGTGGCCGGCGCGATCCTGATTTCGGACGGGCAGATCCACGACCTGCCCATGGCGCCGAACATGCCCGCGCCGCTGCATCTGCTGACCACCGGGCACAGGGCGGACTGGGATCGCCGGCTGATCGTCAGGAACGCCCCGGCCTTCGCAATCCTGGGCGAGCCGGTGACGCTGACCATCCGTATCGAGGATCAGGGCGCGGTGCCGGCCGATGTGGCGGGTATGGCCGAACTGACCATCGCCGTCGATGCCGATCCGCCCCAGACCTATACCGTGCCGGTGGGCGAGGATCTGGAACTGCCCGTCACCCTGCCGCATGGCGGGATGAACGTGCTGCAATTCTCGGTCGCGACGACGGACGGGGAACTGACCGACCGCAACAACGCCGCCATCGTCTCGATCAACGGGGTGCGCGACCGGCTGCGGGTGCTGCTGGTTTCGGGCGAGCCGCATACGGGCGAGCGGGTCTGGCGCAACCTGCTGAAATCCGACCCCTCGGTCGACCTCGTGCATTTCACCATCCTGCGCCCGCCGGAAAAGCAGGACGGCGTGCCGGTGGACGAATTGTCGCTGATCGCCTTTCCGACGCGGGAGTTGTTCGTCGAGAAGATCGACGAGTTCGACCTGATCATCTTCGACCGCTATCGGATGCGGGGCATCCTGCCGATGTCCTATCTGCAAAACGTCGCCGATTACGTCAAACGCGGCGGCACGGTGCTGGTCGCGGCGGGGCCGGAGTTCGGCGCGGTCGACAGCCTGTGGCGCTCGCCCCTTGCCGAGGTTCTGCCGGTGGAGCCCACGACCCGCGTGGTCGAGGGCGGTTTCCGGCCGGAACTGACCGACATCGGCCGCCGCCATCCGGTGACCGAGGGCCTCGACAAGCTCGCGCCCGAGGGCGGCTGGGGCCGCTGGTTCCGCATCATGGATGTGATCAAACGCTCGGGCCAGACGGTGATGGCGGGGCCGGGGAACCGCCCCCTGCTGGTGCTCGACCGGGTGGAGGAGGGGCGGGTCGCCGTCCTGACCTCGGACCAGGCCTGGCTTTGGGGGCGCGGGTATGAGGGAGGCGGGCCGCAACTGGAACTGCTGCGCCGTCTGGCCCACTGGATGCTGAAGGAACCCGAACTGGAGGAAGAGGCGCTGACCGCCACCGCCAGGGGCCAGGTTCTGACCATCACCCGCCGCACGGTCGAGGAAACTCCGCCCGGTCCGGTCACCATCACCGGTCCCGGCGAGGGGGCGGCCGCGGTAACGCTGGACCTGGCTGAAACCGCGCCTGGCCGCTGGCAGGCCGACTGGCAGGCGCCAGAGATCGGGCTTTACCGACTGGAACAGGGCGAGTTGACGCGGGTGGTGGCCGTCGGCCCTCAGGCTCCGAAAGAGTTCGAGGAGACCATCGCCAGCCCCGACAAGCTTTTGCCGGTGGTCGAGGCGACCAACGGCGGGGCGCTCGCGATCGAGGACGGAATGCCCGACATCCGCGCCGTGCGCGAGGGCCGCCCCGCCGCCGGTCGCGGCTGGATCGGCATCACCCCGCGCGGCGCCTATGTCACCCGCGATGTCAGCGTGGCGACACTGGTTCCGGGCTGGCTGATGCTGATGCTGGCCGCCGGGCTTGCGGTCGGCGCCTGGCTGGTCGAGGGGCGCAAGGGGGCGCGGGCGCGCGGCGTCTGACGGGGGGCTTGCGGGACGCGGCCCTTCGCGCGCGGTGGCGTCGAAGCCGCCGGTCCGGTTCCCCCCCTTGCAGGAACCGGCGGTCCTGTCGCTACGCCTGGTCGTCCGGCATCCGGTCCATGATGATCCGCCGCGAGGCCGAGGCGAACTCCCGTCGCGCCAGCACCGCCGTGGTCAGCACCGAGGTGACGGCCAGTCCCAAAGGCCCGAACAGCCAGCCAAGGCTGCCAAGTGCGAAATGGATCGCCCGAAGGCCCCGGTTGTAGCTTTTCGCCGCATGGATGTTGACCCCCGCCGCCTGCGCCGCCCGATGCCAGGCGTCCGGGTGGGCGGGGTCGTTCGGGACCGAGGCCATCAGGATCTCGCAATAGCCGAACAGCCGGTGCGACCAGATGAACTTCAGCAGCGCATTGGCGAGGAAAAGCACCGGCAGGATCATCTTGATCTCGATCAGCGTGGCCCCGGCCATCGGCGTGATGCCCGAGGCGAGGTCCTCGATCTGCGGGGCGTTGCGGATCATGGCGAGGCCGCCGCCGATGGCGATCATGCTGGCCGAGGCGAGGAAGGCCGTCGCCTGGCGCAGCGAGACGATGAAGGTCGCATCCGGGATGCGCGTGCCGCGGGTCACGAACTGCCGCATCCACTCGCGCCGATACCGCTTCATCAGGACCGAGACCGAGGGGCGGCTTTTCGGCGGATGTTCGATGGCATGGCCGATCGCCAGCCAGCAGACCAGCATCAGGATCAGCGCGGCGAGGTCGGCGGCGGCCATATGGGCAGGAAGGGCGATCTGCATGAGGTCAGTCTACCCCACGCCAGCCGGACAAGGAAAGGCCCGCCGCGGTGGTGCCGTGGCGGGCCGGGATTGTGGGCTGCGATCACGCGACCGTCAGGTCTTGCGGCGCCATTGTCGCCGCAAGAACCGGCGTCAGCCCGCGAAGTCGGTTCAGTTGGCCGTCTGGCCTTCGACCCTGGCCTCGATCGCCGGGGCGGATTTGGTCGAGGCGATCTCGACCCGGCGGGGCTTCAACGCCTCGGGCGTTTCGCGAACGAGGTCGATGTGCAGCATCCCGTTTTCATGCGTCGCGCCGGTGACGCGGACATGATCGGCGAGGCCGAAGCGCCGCTCGAAAGCGCGGGTCGCGATGCCGCGATGCAGGTAGGTGCGTTCGCCCTCCGCAGCAGTCTTGCGGGCGCCGACGATCAGCGCGCCGTCCCGCACCTCGACATTCAACTCGTCGGGCGCGAAGCCTGCGACGGCGACCGAGATGCGATAGGTGTCATCGGCGGTCTTTTCGATGTTGTAGGGCGGGTAGGTGGGTTGGGCCACATCCGCGTTCAGAACGCGGTCGACGAGGTCGGCGACCCGGTCGAAACCGACGGTGGCACGGTAAAGGGGGGCAAAATCAAGGCTGCGCATGTCATCCTCCGACGAGCGATGTTCAGGTGTCGCCCTCCCCTTCGGGGGCAGGGCGGGGTTCGTGTCCCCGGCCCGACATCGGCACCGGCGACAGCCTCGATCTGGGAAGAACGGCGTTGTGTTTCAAGGGGTGGCCGGGCAAGGGCTGCGCGACAGGCGCGGTGGCCGGCGGCGGAGATGGCCTTCGGCATATGCACATCCTGATCAGGGAGGCGCTTACGGGTCGGGCAGAGTCGGCCCGTTCGGGGCGGCGAGGCCTGGCGGCTCAGGGCTGGGCGGGTTTCGCCGTGACGAACTTCGCCCCGCCCGTCATGTTGCGCAGGCCCGGCTTGCGCAACCCGTTCGCCGGCGAGTTCATTTCCGCCATCAGCCGGGCCAGCGGATCGGCCAGCGGCGTGCCGAGCGCGACGGGCTGACCGTCGACCTGCGCCTTGGCCGACACGACCGAGACGATCTGAGGCCCCGCCGCGTCGAGCTTGAACACAGGCGCGCCCGAGGATCCGAAATCGACGCTGCACGACATGACCAGCACCCCGCCGCGCCGGTCCAGCACCTGGCAGTTCTGTTCCAGCGAGGGCGCTTCGGACCGGTCGCGCGCGTAGGAGACGATGCCGATCCGGTCGCCCTCGACCGGGGCCGGGGCGGTGCGGAACGGGGTCAGCGCCGGCAGCCGGATCGGCTGATCCAGTTGCAGCAGCGCGAGGTCGAAGGACACCCGGCCCAGATCGTCCGCACCGGCATAGACGTAATCGGGATGAACGATGCCGCGCTTTACATGGCGGTAGGCAGCCGCGCGTCCGTTGCGCCAGCCGGCGAGGAATTCGACGGTCGTGGCGTCGATCCGCTCGCCGGTTTCCTTGTCGAACAGACAATGCGCCGCCGTCAGCACCAGATCCGGCGCGACCAGCGCGCCGGTGCAGAACCCCCGGTTGCCGAGGTTCAGCCGCCCGACCGCATCGAAGCCGCGCGACTGATCGGCGGTCTCCAGCGGCACCAGATTGCTGTCGTCCGAGACGGCAGGCCCGGCCATGACCAACGTGGCGAACAAGGCGAGGCGACGAAGCACGCGGGTATTCCTTCGGACGGGCTGACCCCTTTGGGGTAGGGTGGCAATCAGGCCAATTTAAGGCGTTTTGTCGCGACCATGCACGACATTCCGCACCGCGGCGCAACCGGCCATTGCGCGCGAAACGGGCAGCCCGCAACCCGGCCCGGCGGCGGATCCGGTCGTCCCGACCACCCCGCCGGGCTACAGCACCAGCACGCCGGAGTGTTTCGCCTTGCTCTCGGGTTCGACATGGATCGTGATCAGCGACTCGGGCAGCTTTTTCTTCAGAGCCTGCTCTATCCGGTCGCAGATCGCATGGGCCTCGGCCACCGTGGTCTGGCCGTCGACCACCAGGTGAAACTCGACGAAGGTTGCCGAGCCGGCATAGCGGGTGCGCAGGTCGTGCGCCTCGATCGCGCCCTGGGCGGTGGCCGAGATCGTCTCGCGGATCTGGTCCAGCGTCTCGGGGGCGACCGCCTCGTCCATCAGACCGCTGAGCGAATGGGTCATCACCTTCCAGCCCGACCACAGGATGTTCAGCGCGACCATCGCCGCGAGCGCGGGGTCCAGAATCGGCCAGCCGGTCGCCGCCGCCAGCGCCACGCCCAGCACCACCCCGCCGGAAGAGATCACATCCGACAGCAGATGATGCCCGTCGGCCACCAGCGCGGGCGAGCGGCGCTTTTTCCCCTCGCGCAGCAGGACCATGCACCAGAAGGCGTTGATGCCCCCGGCGAGCAGGTTGATCGCCAGCCCCTCGAACGGTGCGTCGAGCGTCGGGGGGGTAAGCAGGCCCTTCCACGCCTCGCGCAGGATCAGCAGGGCGGCGACGATGATCATCACGCCTTCCAGCACGGCGCTGAAGAATTCCGCCTTGTGGTGACCGTAAGGATGGCCCTGATCGGCGGGGCGCGCGCCGATGCGGATCGCGACGAGGGCCGCGATGGCGGTCGCGACGTTCACGATGCTTTCCATCGCATCCGACATCAGCGCGACCGAGCCGGTCAGCCACCAGGCGAGAGTCTTCAGCGCCAGCACCGCGAGGCCGACGAGGATGCTGCCCCCCGCGATCTTTTCCGTCCCGGTCATCTGAATCCCCCGGTGATGCCGGCCCGCGGCCCCTGGCCCTTCCGGCGCTGTGTCGTCCCGGTCAGGCGCGCTGTCCGGGGCGGTCGCTGGCTTCGGTCGTCCGGCGCGCCTTCGCCGGGTGTATTTCGCGGCCACGCATTGGCAGATCGCCCCGCGCATTTCAACGAGAGAAGCATTCGCAAGCCCGCGCCCGCCCGGCCGTTGCGCCGGGGCGACAGGGGGCAAGCGCCATCGCAGAGGGGAAACGGATCTCTGTCGGCTGTGGGATGTGGGATAAACAGGGCCAGCCCCGGCGCAGGGCGGCGGGCAGGGTTCCCGGTGGACGGAAGCGCAAAAGAGGGGCCGTCGGCCCCCCTTCGCCCGGCTTGCGGCCCGGATTTACTTCGCCGGGGTGCGATACTGGATGCGGCGGACCGAGCCGGTTTTCGACCGCATCAGGATCGTCTCCATCGTCACCCAGCCCGGCTCGCGTTTCAGCCCCTCGACCAGAGAGCCGTTGGTGACGCCGGTCGCGGCAAAGATCACGTCGGCGGTGACCAGTTCGTCGCGGGTGTAGATCCGGTTGAGGTCGGTGATGCCGGCTTTGGCGGCGCGGCCGCGTTCGTCGTCGTTGCGGAACAGCAACTGGCCATAGATCTGCCCGCCCATACATTTCAGCGCCGAGGCCGCCAGCACCCCTTCGGGTGCCCCGCCGGAGCCCATGTAGATGTCGATCCCGGTCTTTTCCGGCTCGGCGCAGTGGATGATGCCGGCCACGTCGCCATCGGGGATCAGCCGGATCGCGGCGCCGGTCGCGCGAACCTCGGCGATCAGCGCCTCATGCCGGGGACGTTCGAGGATGCAGCAGGTGATGTCGGAGATCGCGCAGCCCTTGGCTTTGGCCAGCGCCGCGATCCGCTCGGCGGGCGACATCTTCAGCGTCACCGTGTCGGGCGCATAGCCCGGGCCGATGGCGAGTTTCTCCATATAAACGTCGGGGGCGTGCAGCAGCGTGCCCGCAGGCGCCATGGCGATCACGGTCAGCGCGTTCGGCCAGTCCTTGGCGGTCAGCGTCGTGCCCTCCAGCGGGTCGAGCGCGATGTCGACGCCCGGGCCTTTTCCTGTGCCGACCTTTTCGCCGATGTAAAGCATCGGGGCCTCGTCCCGCTCGCCCTCGCCGATCACCACGGTGCCGTCGATGTCGAGCAGGTTGAGCTGGTCGCGCATGGCGTTGACGGCGGCCTGATCGGCGGCCTTTTCATCGCCGCGCCCGATCAGCCGGGCCGAGGCGAAGGCGGCGGCTTCGGAAACGCGGGCAAGACCCAGCGAAAGCATACGGTCCTGGAACTGGGCGGCATCGGCCATGGCGCATTCCTTGCGGCTGGATGTTACGCCAATGACTTAACCGTGCCGGCCGCCT
>JAATGA010000447.1 GCA_015654855.1 Rhodobacterales bacterium | reverse complement strand
GGGCAGCGCACCGCCGCCGCGTCGATCCGCTCGGCCGAGACGGCGCGGCTGATCCGCGAGACGCCCGACGACAACCGCGATTTCACCGTTGCTCCCGGCACGCTCGACCCGCGCGCCGCCATCGCCGCGCTCGACGCTGCCGTCCCGCGCGACTTCACCACGATCGAGGGCGCCGGGCATTCGTCCTTCTGGCCCTGCGTCATGCGCGGTCGCAACGCCTACAATCATATCGCGCTGAAGGGCTTCGGCGCCATCGGCAACGCGCTCTGCTTCGCCGCCGGTGCGGCGGCGGCACGGCGCGACGGAAGGGTGTTGGTGATAGATGGCGATGGCGGGGTGATGATGCACATCCAGGAGTTGGAGACGCTGCGGCGAGAGGGGCTGAAACTGCTGCTCGTCGTCCTGAACGACGGCGGCTATGGCGCCGAGATCCACAAGATGCGCAAGGAGGGGATAAGCGAGGCCGGCGCCGTCTTCGGCCGCCCCGATTTCGCCGCCATCGCCCGCGGCTTCGGCCTGGCCGGCGCCACCGTCGCCGATCCCGACGATCTGCCGCGGCTGATGGAGGAGTATCTCGCCCAGGACCTGCCGATGATCTGGGATCTGCCGATCTCGGACCTCGTGGTCTCGCCGCGGATGGAATCCGCGCTGCGGCGCGGAAAGCCGTGACCATGGCACGCCTCCGCATCGCGGTGCTCGACGATTATCAGCGGGTGGCGCTGTCGCTGGCCGATTGGGAATCGCTCGGCTGCGAGGTGGTGCCCTTCGACCGCCACATCGGAGATGCGGCTGCGGCCGCCGAAACGCTCGCCGGTTTCGACGCGCTCTGCCTGATGCGGGAACGGCAGGAGTTGACGCGGGCGCATTTCGCCGCCCTGCCCCGGCTGAAGCTGGTCGTCGTGACCGGGTCGCGCGAAAGCTGCATCGACCACGCCGCCGCCCGCGACCATGGCGTCCAGGTCCGGCTGACCGGCGGCACGCCCAACAACGGGCCGGCCGAGATGACGCTGGCGCTGATGCTGGCGCTGGCCCACCGCATCCCGCAGGAGGATCGCAACCTGCGCGCCGGCGGCTGGCAGCAGAGTGTGGGGATGCTGCTGGAGGGCCGGGTGCTGGGCGTGCTCGGCCTCGGCAAGATCGGCCGCAAGGTGGCGGAGCTGGGTGCCGCCCTCGGGATGCGCTCCGTAGCCTGGAGCCCGAACCTGACCGAGACCCGTGCCGTCGAGGCGGGCGTGGCCTATCTGCCGCGTGAACGCTTCTTCGCCGAGGCCGATGTGATCTTGATCCACATGGTCCTGTCCGAGCGCAGCCGCCATCTGGTGGGCGCGGCGGAACTGGCGCTGATGCGGGCGGGCGCGCTGCTGGTCAACACCTCGCGCGGCGGGCTGATCGACGAGGCGGCGCTGGTGGCGGCGCTGGCCGAAGGCCGGATCGGCGGCGCCGCGCTGGATGTCTACGAGACGGAACCGCTGCTCCCCGGCCATCCGCTGGCGGCCCTGCCCAACACCATCCTGACGCCGCATCTGGGCTTCGTCAACGACGTCACATACCGGATGCATTTTACCCGCACCGTCGCCACGCTCGCCGACTGGCTGGCGCAAGGGGGCCCGGGATGATCCCCGAACCGACCGGCACCTTCCCGCCCGAGGCGATCCTGCTGCCCCATGCGCCGCGGCCCCCCGCGGGCGTGGTCGAGGCCTTGCAGGCGCTGGACGGGCTCGCCTGCCTCGTCTCGGACGTACTCGACGATCTCGGCATCGGCGGGGTGATCCCGGCAGGGGTGCTGCGGCCGGTAATCGCGGGGCGCTGCATAATCGGCCCGGCGGTGACCCTGCGCAAGGCGCGGGTCGCCGAGACCGAGGCGCTGCGCAACGGCCCGAAGCGCGGGGATATTGAAGCCCACAACCGCACCCGGCCCGGTGACGTTCTGGTGATCCAGGGCTTCGACGACGTGTCGAACATGGGCGGGCTCTCGGCGCTGACCAGCCAGCGGCAGGGCGCGTTGGGGGCGGTGATCTGGGGCGGCTGCCGAGACCTCGCCGAACTGCGCCGGATCGGCTATCCGGTCTGGTCCAGCACGGTGACCCCGGTCACCGGCGTCGGTCGGGTCGATGCGGTGGAGATCAACGGCCCGCTGCGGCTTGGCACCGTCGCGGTGGCCGCAGGTGACCTGATCCTCGCCGATGACGACGGCATCTGCGTCATCCCGCGCGGCCGCGCGACCGAGGTGCTCGCCCGGGTCCGGGCCAAGGCCGCGGCGGATGCCCGGCGCGAAGCGCAGATCCGCGAAGGCACCAGCCTGCAAGAACTTGCAGGCCGGCCGCGACCTCGCGGCTGACCCCTTATTCCCCCTTCCCGCGCCTGCGCTCGCGCCGGCGCACATAGGCGAAGACGAACTGCGCCCCGAAGCCCACCGCGATCAGCCGCGCGATGTGATGGGCGGTAATTACCGTGGTCTCGATCTGCAAGGCCAGCGCAAGAAGCCCGATCTCGGCCAGTCCGCCCGGAGCATAGCCGAGGAAGATGGTCAGGAAGTTCCGCCCGGTTATCTCGGTGACGATGAAGGCGAAGAAGGCTGCCGAGGCCAGCATCACGGTCGTCGACCCCACCGCCGCCACCGCAACCGAAGCGATCTCGCGCGGCGAAATGGCCACGAAGCGGCACCCGATGGTGGCGCCGAGGACGATCTGTGCCATGACGACCAGTTCGAAAGGCAGCTTGTAGCTGGTCAGCTCGGTGGCATGGACCGTGGCGCTGACCAGCATCGGCCCGACCATGAAGCGGGCCGGCAGTTTCAGCCAGACGCCGAGTGCGATGCCCAGAAGCGCGCTGAACGGAAACCAGAACAGGAACTCCGCATCCACGTCGGCCAGCGTGATCGCGGTGTTGAAGCCTGAGACCCTTGAGGCGCCGGTCAGCGTAAGCACGGTGATGGGCACGGTGAAGACGACGATCATGATCCGCAGCGTATGTACGATCGCCACCTTATGTGGCTCGGCCCCATACTCGTCGGCGAGCGTCACCATATCGACGAGGCCGCCGGGCATACCCGAGAAATAGGCCGTGCGCAGGTCGAAGCCGACGACGCGGTAAAAATAGAGCGTGCAGAGCCCGCCCGCCACCGTCGCATAGACCAGAAGCACGGCCATGGACCAGCCGAGCGAGGGCAGATAGGCCAGCGCGGCCGGGCTGACCGAGGCGCCGATCATCGTGCCGATGGTCGCCGTCATCGGCGGACGGACCGCCATCGGTGCGCGGACCGGCAGGCCAGCCATCGCGGCGATCATGCAGGCGGTCATCGAGCCCAGCATGAAGGCCAAAGGGATGCCGAGCAGATAGAAGCCGATGCCCCCGGCCGTGCCCATGGCCAGCGCAAGGCCGAACCGGCGGAAGGGAAACTCTGACAGGCCGGAACCCGATGCGGGCGGTCTCACGGGCGATCTCCTTCGGCGGCCGCAGGGGTGCCGCTGCCGCCAGGCCGTTGCTGTGGAAAATACCCCGGGGGCAAGCCGGGGCGGACGTCAGGCAAGATCGACCATGACGTTCTTCACCTGGGTGTACTCGAGGATCGAGGCATAGCCGCGGACGCGGCCGTAACCGCTCTGCTTCACGCCGCCGAAGGGCACCTGCGGCCCGCTGACCCGATAGGTATTGATCCAGACCTGCCCGGCCTCAAGCTGCCGCGCCATCCGGTGGGCCCGGCTGATGTCGCGGGTCCAGACCCCGGCGGCAAGGCCGTAGATCGTGTCGTTGGCGATGGAGAGCGCCTCGTCCTCGGTGTCGAAGGGGATCAGGCAGATCACCGGGCCGAAGACCTCTTCCCGTGCGATGGTCATGGAATTGTCAACGCCGGTGAAGACCGTGGGTTCGATGAAAAGCCCGTCCTCGCCGCCCGCCGGCTGTGCGGCGCCGCCGCCTGCCGATGCCACCGCACCCTCGGCCTTTGCGGCTTCGAGCATGCGCAGGATGCGGTCGTAATGGCCCCGGCTTGCCACCGGCCCCATCTGCGTCGCCGCGGCGAAGGGATCGCCCAGCTTCATCGCCTTGGCGGTGGCGACCAGCCGGTCGCGCACCAGATCATGCACCTCGCGCTGGACCAGCAGCCGGGAGCCCGCGATGCAGGTCTGCCCAGCGCCCCCGAAGACGCCCCGGGCGGCCTCTTTCGCCGCCTTCTCGACATCGGCATCGGCGAAGATGATGTTCGGCGACTTGCCGCCCAGCTCCATCACCACCGGGACGAGGTTCTCGGCGGCAGTCCGGGCGATGATCCGCCCCGTGGAACTGCCGCCGGTGAAGCTGATCTTGCCCACGCCCTTCGCGCGGCAGATCAGGTCGCCCACCCGCGCGTCGCCCGTCACCACGTTGATGACACCCGGCGGGAAGCCCGCCTGGCTGGCCAGCCGCGCGAATTCCACCGTGGTGACCGAGGTGAATTCCGACGGTTTCACCACGATCGTATTGCCCGCCGCCAGCGCCGGCGACAGCGAGTTGCACAGGATCGAGATCGGCGAGTTCCAGGGCGTCAGGATGGCGATCACCCCGATCGGCTCGCGCAGGGTGAAGTCGAACAGCTCGATATTGTCCATGGCGATGACCTCGCCCTGGATCTTGTCGCCATAGCCTGCGAAATGCCGCAGATAGCGCGCCGCGGATTTCATGTTGCCGGTCGATTCCGCGATCGTCTTGCAGTTGTCGGTGCTTTCGAGCCGGGCCAGCCGGTCGACATCCGCCTCGATCAGATCGGCGAGCTTCTGCATCAGCTTGCCGCGCTGAAAGCCGTTCAGCCCGGCCCATGGGCCGCGAAAGGCCCGGCGGGCGGCATCGACCGCCGCCTCGACCTCGGCCGCTCCGGCCTGCGAGATCTGCGCCCAGGGTTTCGAGGTGAAGGGATTGACGGTCGGGAAGCTTTCGCCGCCGGCCGGCACCAGATCAGCCCCGTCGATGTAAAGTGGCCAGGTCTCCGGAGGTGTGTCCTTGGGCATCATGCTTGTCCTTCCTTGCGTTCCGGCGGCGAGACGGCATCGCGGCCGATCTGCTGCTGGATGATCGAGGTCACGGTGCGCCCGTAGTCGAGCGCCACGGTCATGTCGGTGATATGGCTCGGGATCTGGTCGAGCGCCTTCTTGCACCAGTCGAGGCTCGTCGGATTGAACTTCGCCACATGGGCGGCAAGCGCATGGGCCTCGTCCATCAGACTTGCGGCCGGGACGGCGCGGTTGACGATGCCCATCTCCTCGGCCTCGACCGCAGGAATGCGGTTCGCGGTCAGGATCTGCCAGGCCGCATGCTTCCGGCGGACCCGCGTCTGCATCGAGGCGCCGGCGACGCCCGGGTAGATGCCGAAGGTGATCTGGGGAATGCCGATCTCGGCGGTATCTGCCATCAGCGCCAGGTCGGCGATGTTGATCAGCGTAACCCCGGCACCAAGGCACAGGCCGTTGACCGCGACGATGAAGACCGAAGGGTGGTTGCGGATGATGGTGCCGATGGTGTCGTACCATTTGTTGCGCACGGAATCGCCGCGGATCTTGGCGCCCTTGCGCACCCAGGCATTGCGCTCCTTCAGGTCCACACCGGCGCAAAAGGCCTTGCCGTTGCCGGTGATGACGATGACCGGGAACCGGCCGCGGCAATATTCCAGCCGCTCCTGCAACTCGGCCACCATGGGAGAGGACAGGGCGTTCAGCTTGTCCACCCGGTTGAAGGTGATCACCGCATAACCTTCGAATTCCTCGAAGAGGATCAGGTTCTCGGGCGGCGGTTCGGACGGGGCAGCGTCGGGATGTTCGGTCGCGCTCATGGCTGCACCGCCCTGAACCGGGGCATGGTGATCTCGTCCGTCGCCGGTTCGAACACCGCTTCGAGCCTCATACCGATGGCCAGCTTGTCATTGTCGGTGCCCACGACGTTCGTATACATCAGCGGCCCCTCGTCGAGCTTCACCAGCGCGACGTTGTAGGGCTGCTCGTCGGCGAAGCCTTTGAAATAGAGCTGGTGGAAGATCACCCAGCTCAGCACCTCACCACGCCCCGAGAGGGTCTCCCAGGTAAGGTTCCTGCTTTGGCAGGAGGGGCAGACCGGCCCCGGCGGGAAGAAGATCGTCCGACAGTCGCCGCAGCACTGCATCCGCAATTCGCCCGCCCTGGTTCCGGCCCAGAACGGGCGGCTCCAGATGTCGATGCCGGGAAGGGGTTTCTTGTAATCCATCGGCCTAATTCCTGAACAGGATGGAATTGGAGATCGGCGTGGCGCAGATGTACTGGATGACCTCCGCATCCTTGATCTGCCGCTCGCCGCATTCGCCGCGCAGTTGGCGCACCGCCTCGGCGATCAGCGCCCAGCCCTGCATGTAGCTTTCCGAGAGATGCCCGCCGTTCGTATTGGTCGGCAGGCCGGAACCGAGCGCCAGATGCCACTCCTCCACGAAAGGCCCGCCCTCGCCGCGCTTGCAAAAGCCCATGCCCTCCAGCGAGAAGACCACGGTCGGGGTGAAGTTGTCGTAGATCATCAGCCCGTCCACCGCCTCGCGGCCGATCCCGGCCTCACGGTAGATGCGCCCTGCCATCCGGTCGAGCGCGCCGAACCAGAAGTCGTCGGGCGAGGTGTAGGTCGAGCTGTTCTCGTAGGTGTCCTCGCGCGCCATGCCGCTGATGTAGACCGGCTTCTTCTTCATATCCCTGGCACGATCGGCCGTGGTCATGATGAAGGCGACACCGCCGTCGTTGATCAGGCAATAGTCCAGAAGCCGCAACGGCTCGGTGATGAAGCGCGAATTCTGGTGGTCGTCGATGGTGAAGGGCTTGCGCATCACCGCCGCCGGGTTCAGGGCGGCATGGTCGCGGAAGGTCTTCGCCACATGTGCCAGCTGGTCGCTGCGCGTACCGTAAAGGTGCATGTGTCGCCGCGTCATCATCGCGTGCCGCGCGCCAGGCGAGGTAAAGCCCCAGGGTGCCCAGAGGCTGTCGCCGCCGCCGTAATACTCGCGCACCGAGCGGCCGTTATTGCCATAGACCAGCGCGATGCATTTGGCCTGGCCGGAGGCCAGGGCCATGGCGGCCATCATCACCGAGGCGCCCGACATCCGGCCCGAGGCCTGAAGCTGCGCGCCGAAGGTCGGGTTGTTGAGCCCGATCATCTCGGAGAAGCGTTCGTAGGACGGGATGCGGTTGACGATGATCCCGTCCACATCGCCAAGCGTCAGCCCGGCATCGGCCAGGGCCATCGAAAGCGCGTCCGCGCCAAGGCCGTTCGCGTCGGTCTCGGGGAAATTGCCATAGGCGGTTGTGCCGACCCCGACGATACAGGTCTGGTCCCGCAGGTGTTCCGTTGTCATTAGTTTTGCTCCGGGTTCATTCGTATTTCGGATCGACCTTGGCCTCGCCGCGCACCTCGACGCCGACGAGTTCCTCAAGGAATTTGGTGACCGCCGTGGCATCGAGCCCGCCCATCCCGGCGCGGCTCGCCATCAGGAAGAAGTCGTGCGAGGCATTGGCCATCGGCATCGGAACCTTCAGCTGCCGGGCAAGGTCCTGCGCCAGGGCAAGGTCCTTCTCGGCCAGATCGACGGTGAAGCGGGGCGAGAAATCACCCTTCAGGATGCTGGGAAAGCGCTTGGTCATCCGCAACGACCGGCCGCCGCAATGTTGCAGGATGTTGAAGAGCGTGCCGCCGTCCACCCCCGCCTTCACGCCAAGCACGAAAGCCTCGGAGGTCAGCTGCGTGATCCCCATCGAGATCACGTTGTTGACCAGCTTGATCGTCGATCCCGCCCCGCGGCTGCCCGCGTAATGGATCGAGCTGCCGAGGATATGCAGCACCGGAGCGCCGCGTTCCGCCTCGGCCTCGGTGGCGCCGACGATGAAGGTCAGCGTGCCCTTGAGCGAGTCGAACTTGCCGCCACTGACCGGAGCGTCGATATAGGTCGCGCCCTTGGCGGCGAGCGCCGCCGAAACATCCTTGCTGGTACCGGAATCGACGGTGCTGAAATCGAAGATCAGCGTGCCCGGTTGCACCGCCGAAGCGATGCCCCCCGTACCGGTGAAGACGTCGCGCACGATGGCCGGGTTCGGCAGGCTCGCCACGATCAGGTCGGTCTTGCCGGCGAGATCGACAAGCGACTCCGCCGCCGTCGCGCCAAGCGCCGTGATCTCGGCCACTTTCGCGGGGTCGATGTCGTAGACGATCAGGTCGTGCTGCCCGGCGGCCAGGATGCAGCGACACATGTTCGCCCCCATGACGCCCAGCCCGACATAGCCTAGTCTGGTTTTCATCTTCGTCCTTCCTCAGAAGTCTATGGGCCGCGGAATTCATCCGGGCCGCAGAATGTCTTGCGCCTCAGAATTTCTTGGGCGTCACCTTGTCGGCGCCGAGCTGGTTCTGGATCACCGAGGTCACGCCGCGGCCGTATTCCAGTGCCGCCGTCCAGTCCGAGACATGGGCCGGGATGTCGTCGAGCGCCTTCTTCGACCAGTCGAGCGTGATCGGGTTGAACTCGGCCACCCGGGCGGCAATCGCCGCGGCTTCGTCCATTAGTCGCGGCGCCGGGACGGCGCGGTTGACGAGGCCCCATTTCGCCGCCGTCACCCCGTCGATGCTTTTTCCGGTCAGGATCATCCAGGCCGCATGCTTGCGCAGGATGCGCAACTGGGTCGAGGGGCCGGCGATGGTGGGATAGGAGGCAAAGGTGATCTCGGGCATGCCGATCTGCGCCTCTTCCGAAGCGATGGCGAGGTCGCAGACATTGATCAGCGACACGCCACCGCCCAAAGCATGGCCGTTGACCGCGGCGATGAAGATCGAGGGGTGCTTGCGGATCGCCTCGACCGTCTCCATCCAGCTGTGACCCTGGCGGGAATACTCCATCGGCATCTCCTCGCCGCGAGCGAGCCTTTCGCGCCGTTCTTTGAGGTCGATGCCCGAGCAGAAGGCGGTGCCCGCCCCGGTCAGGATGATCGCCGGCCAGCGGCCGACGGTCTGGCGCAGCACCTCCTGGAGTCGCGCCTGGGCGGCGCTGCTCATCGCGTTGCGCTTTTCGGGGCGGTTGAGGGTGATCACCCCATAGCTGCCCCGGTCTTCCAGTAGGATATGGTCTTCGCTCATGCCGTTTTTCCTGCTCGGCAGCGGAGGCGGGCTCAGCCCGCTTGTACCGCCTGGTTGGTGATGGTGAGATCGGCTGCATCGGGTTTGGCCGCGGCATGGCGTCCGGCCAGCCGGCCGAAGGCAATGCATTCGCCAAGGTTGCCGCCGCCCTGGTAGACGAACTGGAAGGCCGAAGAGATTTCCCCGGCGCTGTAAAGCCGTGGGATCGGCCGGTCGTCCCAGTCGAGCACCTTGCGTTCGGCATCCACACGCAGCCCTCCCTTCGTGTTCGGCCCGCCGGGATACAGCGGGATCGCATAGAAGGGCGGCTTCATCACCGGGCCGAGGCTTGTCGCCTCGCGGTCGAAATCCTCATCGCGGCCCGCGGCGCAGAAATCGTTGAAGCGCGCAACGGTGGCGAGAAGCGTGTCCGTCTCCATCCGGTTGCAATTGTCGGGGTGGTCGTGGATGCGCCGGGCCAGTTCCTCAAGCGTCGCCCCGGAAAGGACCCAGCCCTTCTCGACCGCTTTCATGTTGTCGGCGCCCCAGTCGATGTTGTTGTAAAGCGCGGCCGCCACGCGCACGACCGGACCTGCCGCCCGCAGCGTCTCGTCGAAGATCATCCACGACGGGATGCGCGGGTAGCTGAGGCTCAGCGTGTCGAAGCGCAGGGCTTCCTTGTAGAAGATATAGCGGCTGGGATCCTTGGTGATCCGCCGCTCCGAGGCGTAGCGGGCGCCGTAATTGTCGACCACCAACTCGTTCGGCTTGCCGACCCCGTTGGTGTTGAGCCCGATCTTCAACCCGTGGCGGCGTTCCGGCACCGCGCAGATAATGCGGCCGGCGATCTTGCCGACCTTGGTCAGTTGCGCACCCAGCCGCACCGCCATCTCGATCCCGTCGCCGGTGTTCGCCGTGGTGCCGTAGAAGGCCCAGCCCTCGGCTCCCGGCCCGTCGAGGAAAGCCTTGCGCATCCTCTTGTTGTATTCGTAGCCGCCACTCGTCAGTACAACGCCGCGGCGGGCGAGAAAGCGAACCATGCCGCTCCCGGTCTCGGCCAGGACGCCGATCACCTCGCCCTCGGCATTGGTCAGAAGCCGCCGGGCGCGGGTGCCGTAATGCACCGCGATGCCCTCGCGCGACTGCACCCCGGTCAGGACGCAGGCATGGAAGGCCTCGCCCGATTCCTTCTCGGTCTTGTCCGCGCCGCGGGTGACGCGGAACTGCGTCGCCTCGTCCTCGGCGCCGGTATATGTGCTTTTCACCACCGAATAGCCGGCATCCTTTGCGCCGGGAAAATCCGGGAAGGCGGCATTGGCGATGCTGACAGTCTGGTACTGCGGGTCGAGGCCGCGCATGAACGCCTCGTTCTGCGGCGACATCTCGGCCCAGGCCTCGGCCAGTTCTTCCGAGAAATCGGGCTGCTCGCCCTCGATCATGTTCGGCAGGTTCTCGCCGCTGAACATGGCGCGGGCATATGCCACCAGCGCCGCGCGGTTGCCGGCCGGATTCGGCGAATGGTAGCCGCCGCCGCTCATCCGCGTGTTCGAGTAATGGCTTTCCTCGGGTTGCTTCTCCAAAAGCGCCACGGTAGCGCCGTGGTCATGCGCTTCGATCGCGGCGCAGCCACCTGCGCCGCCGAAGCCCACCACCACCACATCGGCCAGGACCTCGGTCACGGCCACGTTTTCCTCAGGCTCTGCCTGCGTCAGCATCGAATGATCCCCTTGCCGTCCTCAAAGGCGATCTCGGTGCCGAAAGGCGCGCTGAGTTCGCCCAGATATTCGATGACCTCCTTGGCCTCCTCGCCCGTCACCATGCCGGGCAGACCCCAAAGGAGTTTCGTCGTCTTGATATGCTTGGCCGGGTGGATGACGATCTCGCGCAGCGTGCCGTCCTCGTCGAAGCGGCAGACCGGGACCACCACGGCCAGCACGCGGCCGGTGTTGTAGCCTCCGGGCGGATAGGTCGCGACCGGCAGCTTGGCGTGGTCGCGATGCGCCGGGCTGTCGATCGTAGTGATCTCGCGCCGGCCCGTTGCGGTCGATGTGCCTTGGGTCCAGTAATATTCCGACAGCGGGCGGATCTTGGAATTGCCGTCCTTGAAGAGGTCACCGGGGTCATAAAAGATCGGCTTGCCGCGGTAGATCTCGACCCCGCGCAACAGCGCATGAGCCCCCTCGGCGATGAAGATATCGGCGCCGGCGTCGATCGCCTCGCGGGCGAAGTCACGGATGAAGCGCGGCGGGTCCTGCAGAGACTGCTCGGTATCCCATTCGTGGTTGTGGATGTGGAAGATCACCAGATCGGCCCGCGCCTTGGCGGTGCGGATCGCGGCCAGGTTGGCCTCGACATCGGCGCGGTCGGCGATCTCGCCCGCGGGGCGGCCAGGGCCGACCTTGGCGAAGCGGGTGATCGTGTTATGGAGGCCCGAGGGGTTCAGCGTCATCTCGTCGCCGAGATCGGTGATCCACATCCCCATCTTGCGCGCAAGGTCGCGCAGCGCATCGTAATCCGCGGGTTCCAGCACCTGGATGCGGCGCAACTGGTTCGCCCCCGGCCGGCCGCGGTCGCCGTCGCGCGGATCGGCGGCGCGGGCCCAGTCGGGCATCGAGGAGACCGACGAGACCAGTGCCACCCGCGCCTTGGCGCTTTCGACATAGGCCGGCTCGCGCGACTGCTCCAGGTTCATCCCGGTGCCGGCATAGGGCAGGCCCTCGGCCTTCAGCGCCTTCCAGGTCTCGTAGAGCCCGCCATACATGTAGTCGAGGCAATGATTCGAGGCATGGGACATCAGGTCGTACCCAGCCCAGCCCAGTTCTTCCGCGAAGTACCCGGGCATACGGATCCAGGTCCAGCCACCCTCGGCGGAGGGGAAGACCTCGGGTGCGTCGGGCTCGGCGATCGTGCCTTCAAGATGGCCGAAGGTCACGTCGGCGCCGCGCAGCACATCGACGACACCAAGAAAGCGCTGGTCGGTGACGGCCGAGAAGCGACGCTTGATGATGCAGCCTCCGGTCAGGGCAATGTCAATCATGGCTGCGGCTCCTTGTCGCGTGGGGATATGTATCGGGCCGCATCGCGCGCATCAGCGCCCCGGCCGAGGGCAGCGCGGCGAAGCCGCCGAGCTGCGCGTGAAGTTGTGCCACCCGGGCCGGCGTCAGCACTTGTCCGGCGCAATCGGTGAACTTGCGGTCCAGGAAATCGGCGAATTCGGTCACATCGCGGCCCTGTGGCCCGTCGAACCCGACCGCAAGGGGCGCCGCGGTACCGACATCGACCTCCAGCACGCAGCCTTGGGCGAGCCCGGACATGCCGTCGAGATCGCCGACCGAGACCCTGGCCATCAGCGCGGCGATGTCCCGCCGCGCCACCGCCTGCGGCGAGAAATGGCCCAGCCCCACCGCCCCGTCGATCAGCGCCGCGACGACCGTGTATTGCAGGCTGAATTTGGCCCCCAGAGGCTCGTCGATCTGCGGCCGGTCGACATGCGGCCGCCGCCGCGGGTTGACCAGCAGGCGCACGCTGCGGATCGCCGCCGCATCGAACCCCTCGAGCCGACGCAAAGCGAGAGCGGCATCGATCGCGACATGGGTGCTGCCGCAGCAGGCGTAGCGCTTGAACTTGAGGCCGGAACGCATCAGTTCGGGCTCGTCGGGGTCGATCGCCAGCTGCGCAGGATCGTAATTGCCCGCGCCGTCATAGACCTCGAAGAAGCCGCGCGGCCCGTCCAGCGCCGTTGCGGGGGCGGTCAGCCCCTGCTCGGCCAGCATCGCCGCCAGCGTGCCGCGGCTGGCCGCCTGGCCCACCTGTACGGGCTTGGCCATGCTGCCGAAGCTTTCCTTGACACCCGAAGCCGAAGCCGCGGCGAAGGCAAGCGCCGCCAGGACCTGAGGTTGCGACAGCCGCAAGAGCCGCGCGGCCCCGGCAGCGGCGCCGAAGGTTCCCAGCGTGGCGGTCGGATGCCAGCCCTTCTCGTAATGGTGGAAATTCACCGCCGCGGCGATCCGGCACAGCACCTCGAACCCGGCCACATAGGCATCGAGCACGGCGAGGCCAGACAGGTTGCGCGCCTCGGCCAGCGCCAGAAGCCCCGGCAGGATTGCGACGCTCGGATGCCCGCCCAGCAGGAAGTTGGAATCGTCGAAGTCGAGCGCATGGCCCACCGCGCCGTTCAGGAAGGCCGCGGTCGGCGGCGTGGCCGATCCCGCCATTCCGATCAGGCTGCAGGCCCCCGTCTCGCCGGTAGCGGCGTGATGGGCGGCAAGGACGCCTGCCACCGGCTCTTCTGTGCCGGCCAGCGTGACGCCGATCAGATCGACCAGCGCCATGCGCGCCCGGGACAGAGGCTCGCACGCGGCATAAGCGGGCGGCGGGGCGGCAAGGAATCCGGCAAGGTCCTGAAGCGCGGTCATCTCAGGCGGCATCCCCGGCTGCGGCGACAACGCCCTCGGCGACAAGCCCGTCAATCTCGGCCTTGTCGAGACCCAGCTCACCCAGCACCGCCCGGGTGTCCTGACCGATGGTGGCGGGATAGGGGGTGCGGATGTTGCCCGGCGTCTCGCTCAGCTTCGGCACCACGGCGACACTGCCGATCACCTTGCCGTCGGGCAGGGTCATCTCGACCAGCGCCTCGCGGGCAACGACCTGCTCGTTCGCGACCACATCCGCGTAATTGTTGATCGGGGCGCACATCAGGTCGTTCGCCTCGCAAAGCGCGAGCCATTCAGCCGTGGTCCCGGTCGCGAAAATCTCTTCGATGATCGTCTTCAGCTCGTGATGATACTTCTGCCGTATCTGTCGGGTGACGAAGCGCGGATCGGTCTCCAGCTCGGGCCGCTTCAGCACGTTGTGGCACAGCGCACGCCAGCGCGGCACGTTGTAGGCCGCCAGCATCATGAAGCCGTCGCTTGTGCGGAAAGCCTCGTTCGGCGTGGCATAGGGCGCGCGCGAACCCGTGCGGGGAGGCATATCGCCCGAG
>JAATGA010000414.1 GCA_015654855.1 Rhodobacterales bacterium | reverse complement strand
TCTATTGCGGGGCTATCGGCTGGATGGGGCCGGATGGCGCCTCGTGCTTTTCGGTCGCGATCCGCACGCTGTCGGTCTTTGGCACCCGTGTGGTGCTGAACGTCGGCGGCGGCGTGGTGCAGGATTCCACCGCCGAGGGCGAATGGGAGGAGGCCTTGTGGAAGGCCGCCTTCGCGCGTGGCCTGTCGGTGCCGGGCTGATGGCGGGCGAGGGGGCCGCGCTGACGCCCGGTGAGGATCTGCGGCTGATCGAAACGGTGTATTGGGACGGCCACGGTTGTCCGCGCGGGGCGGGGCATCTGGCGCGGCTCGCGGCCTCGGCCGCGCGCTTTGGCCGGGGGTGCGACCGGGCGACGGTCGCGGCGGCCCTGGCGGGGCCGGCGGGGCAGGGCGCGCGGCTGCGCCTGACGCTGGATGCGGCGGGCAGGATCGAGGTCGCGGCCGCCCCTTTGCCTGCGCCGATCCCGCTGTGGCGGCTGGGGTTTGCGGGAGGCTGTGTCGCCTCGGGCGATCCCTGGCTCGGGGTGAAATCCACCCGCCGCGCCGGGCATGACGCGGCGCGGGCGGCGCTGCCCGCCGGCCTCGACGAGGCGATCTGGCTGAACGAGCGGGGCGAGGCGACCGAGGGCACGATCACCAACCTTTTCTTCGACCGGGGGCAGGGATTGCGGACGCCGCCGCGGGCCTGCGGTCTGCTGCCCGGTGTGCTGCGGGCCGAACTACTCGCCGCCGGCTGCCGGGAAGAGGTGTTGCGGGGCGAGGATCTGCCCCATGTCCGTCTTTGGGTCGGCAATGCCCTGCGCGGTCTTTGCCCGGCGGTCTGGGCAGGCTGAGGTCGGGAGTACCGGCCGTCAGGGCATTGAAGCGCCCGGGATTTGGCAGGTTTCCTTTGCGCCATGCGATCCGCGGGATGGCGTTGCGCAGTGGGTATATGGGGCAAGAGGAAGTCGCCGGGATTCGAGGAAGGGTGCGTATTCGCCACCGGGCGGCAGGTTCCGTTTTGCAGCGGCATTTTCCCCGCGACCTGCGGTGACGGTCGGATCGGCACGGGACGCCGGCGCCCGCACCCCTCGACAAGCGGCGGCGATTGGCCCATGAACCGCGCGGTTTCAACGGCAGGGGGCGGATATGGGCTTCGGCTTCACCATAGCGGCGACGGACGGCAAGGCGCGGACGGGCGTGATCGCGACCCCGCGCGGCGAGATCCGCACGCCGGCCTTCATGCCCGTCGGCACCGCCGCCACCGTCAAGGCGATGCTGCCCGAATCCGTGCGCGCCACCGGGGCCGACATCCTGCTGGGCAATACCTATCACCTGATGCTGCGCCCGGGGGCGGAGCGGATCGCGCGCCTTGGGGGCCTGCATAAGTTCATGAACTGGGACCGGCCGATCCTGACGGATTCGGGCGGGTTCCAGGTGATGAGCCTGTCCGGCCTGCGCAAGCTGACCGAAGAGGGCGTGCGCTTCGCGAGCCACGTCGACGGATCGAAACACATGCTGTCGCCGGAACGCAGCATGGAGATCCAGAAGCTGCTGGGGTCGGACATCGTGATGTGTTTCGACGAATGCCCCGCGCTGCCCGCAACCGACGAGGTGGTGGCGAAATCTATGCGGATGTCGATGCGTTGGGCGCAGCGGAGCCGCGACGCCTTCGGCGACCGGCCGGGGCACGCGCTGTTCGGTATCCAGCAGGGCGGCGTCAACCGCGATTTGCGCGGGGAATCGGCCGAGGCGCTGCGGACGATCGGCTTCGACGGCTATGCGGTCGGCGGCCTGGCCGTGGGTGAGGGGCAGGAGGCGATGCTGGGCGTGCTGGACTATGCCCCCGGAATGCTGCCCGGGGACAAGCCGCGCTATCTGATGGGCGTGGGCAAGCCCGACGACATCGTGGGCGCGGTCGAACGCGGCATCGACATGATGGATTGCGTCCTGCCCTCGCGTTCCGGCCGGACGGGCCAGGCCTGGACGCGGCGCGGCCAGGTCAACATCAAGAACGCCCGCCATCAGGACGATCCGCGCCCGCTGGACGAGCATTGCACCTGCCCGGCCTGCCGCAGCTATTCCCGCGCCTATCTGCACCATGTCTTTCGCGCGCAGGAGATCATCAGCTCCATGCTGCTGACCTGGCACAACCTGCATTACTATCAGGAGCTGATGCAGGGTCTGCGCGATGCCATCGCCGCCGGACGGCTGGCGGCCTTCGTCGCGGCCTTCCACGCCGAACGTGCGGCGGGTGACATAGAGCCGTTGTAGGTCGCCGGCGGCTGCGCGGGGCGGTCGCGGGGGCCGTGCTTTTTTCCATTGCCTGGCCCCAGGAGGCAGTCCAGAGTTGGTGGCCGGGCGGCAGGTAACGATGATGGGAAGCAACTGTTGAAACCTGCGAGATCCTGCACCAGATAATGCAGGTCCGTGACAGGCGGACACCAGGGGAGGGCCGGGGGCTGCCGATGACCGGGGCCAGAGCCCTTCTGCCAGACAAGGAAACCAGATGACCGAAGAACTGAGCCTCAGCTATCCCGTGCTTCCGCTGCG
>JAATGA010000120.1 GCA_015654855.1 Rhodobacterales bacterium | reverse complement strand
GCCTCGGCCTGGGCCAGCTTGTTCTGCACCTGCACCTGGGCGATGTCGGCATCGGTCCCGAGGTTGAAGGTCAGCGTGATCGTCGCCTGGCCGGTCGAGGTCGTTTCGGAATCGATGTAACGCAGCCCGTCGAGGCCGGTCATCTCCTTCTCGATGATCTGGACGACCGTATCGGCCACCGTCTCGGCCGAGGCGCCGGGATAGGTCGCGCCGATCACCACTGAGGGGCCGGCGATCGAAGGATATTGCGAGATGGGCAGGCGCATGACCGACAGCGCGCCGAAGCCCATGATGATGATCGCGATGACCCATGCGAAAATGGGTCTGCTGATGAAGAAGCGCGCCATAGCTCAGTTTCCTTCGGCGGGCGCCGGGGCAGCTTCGCCGGCTGCGGGGGGTGCGCCTGCGGCGGCAGCCTCCGGGGCGACCTGGACCTCGGCCCCCGGGCCGGCCTTCTGGAACCCCGAGGTGATGATCTGGTCGCCTGCGGCCAGACCGTCGGTCGTCACCCAGTTGTTGCCCGAACTGCCGAGGATCGTGACAGGGCGCACGGCAACCTTGCCGTCCTCGACGATCCAGACGCTCGCCCCGCCACGGGCATCGCGCAACACCGCGCTTTGCGGCACGAGGATGGCGCCTTTGGTGGTGGCTTGCGGCATCTCGACCTCGACGTAAAGGCCTGGCAGCAGCACGAAGCCCGGGTTCGGGAAGGTGATACGCAGCGTCACCATGCCGGTCGTCGGCTCGACCTGCGGCTCGGCCGCCTGAAGATGGCCCTTATGGCCGAAGGTCTCGCCATTGGGCAGCAGCAAGGTCGCGTCGACGCCGCGCAGTTCGTTGCGCGACGCGTCGGTGGCGTTCCAGCGCAGAAGATCGTTGGCCGATTGCGTCACGTCGACATAGATCGGGTCGAGCGTGCGGATCGTGCTGAGCGCCGTGGTCTGCTGTGCGGCGACCAGCGAGCCGATCGTGCTTTGCGACAGGCCGATCACCCCGGAAACCGGGGCGCGCACGGTCGTGCGGTCGAGTTCGATCTCGGCGCTGGAAAGCTGGGCGTCGGCGGCCTGAAGCGCGGCGGCGGCTGCATCGCGGGTCGCGACCGCCTTGTCGCGGTTCGCGGCCGAGCCGGCATTGGTCGAGAACAATTCCTCGGCGCGCTTTGCATCCAGAACCGTCAGGTCGTAGTTCGCCTTCGCCTGCGCCACGGCGGCGCGGGCGGCGGCGACGGCGGCCAGGTAGGTCTGGTCCTCGATCTTATAGAGGGGCTGGCCGGCCTCGACCCGACTGCCTTCATCGAACAGCCGTTCTTTGATGATGCCAGAAACCTGCGGACGCACCTCGGATACGGTCGAGGCCTTGATCCGGCCGGGCAGGCGCGTGGTCTGGGTGAAATCGGTCGGCTCGGCTGTCATCACGGTGACGGCTGCGGGCGGCATTTGCGCCAGTACCGCCACCGGCGCGAAAGCGGTGGCCAGGGCCAGGGCAGGGCCGCGCAGCGCGGCCCCCAGGTTGGATCGGGTCATTGTCGGTCCTGTTGAATGCGTTCTTGATGAGGGGAGGAGGCACGGGAAACGCACAAGGGGGAGGCGTGCGGTCACGAACGGGGTTGCAAAGGGGTCGGGGTGTCGGTCACGGCGGGGTCGCCCGCAGGATTTCGATCTGCTTGCGAAGGATCTTGCCCCCAAGAGCGGCAAGAGGAAAGGCTTTCCCGGACCGCAACCATTCGGAGAGCAGTCCGTTCATCGAGGCCATCAGCAGCACGGTCGCCTCTTCGGGGGTGAATTCGGGGTTCAGACCGCCCTTGTCGCGGGCGAGCCCGCAGACGGTGCTGAGCAGATCGAACATTTCGGCATTGGCCTCGGAAAGCCAGACGCTCGCCTCGTCGCAGGGGCGTATGGAGGACATGATCAGCAAAAGCCGCTGCCGCTGTTCGTCTGTCTCGAACAGTTCCAGCACCTCTTGCGAGGCATGGCTCAGCAGGCCGAGCGGATCGTCATGCCCGTATTCCGCCGCCGCACGGATCAGCGCCTGTTGCGGCGGGGAACAGCAGGTATGAACGGCGCGCAACAGATCCTGCTTATCCTTGAAATGCCAGTAAAGCGCGCCGCGCGTCACTCCTGCGGTGCGCGAAATCTTCTCCAGGGTCGCATCCGCCACGCCAAGCTCGCAAAATACCTGTTCCGCCGCGGCGAGGATCGCGCAGCGTGTTTGTTCGGCATCTTCCTTGCTTCGGCGCATTCGGGTCACCCGACAGACATTCCGCCTCTTTACAAACATTCGCGTATGTATGTAAAGCACAATCCTGTGTCGCCCGTGCACCTTATCTCCTGCGGGCGGCAATCGGGCAGCATATCGGGCAAAGAACAAGGAGTTTCCCCATGGGGCGAAACGGGGCTGAGGCACTACCTTTCGATTCCGACCTTTTGGCAGGCTCCGGCCTGCCGCGGCGGTCGCTGCTGTTTTGGGGCGGCGCGGCGCTGACGCTCGCCGGCTGCGTTCAGGTCAACTATCAGGCGCCCGAGGCCGAGGTCGCGGGATCGTTCGAGAAGGGCGCCCCCGCCCGCAGCGGCGAAGCTGCAACGCGCGACTGGTGGCTGGCCTTCCGCGACAAGGATCTGAACACCCTGGTCGCCGTCGGGATGCAGCGCAACCTCGACGTGCGGCAGGCGGTCGAGGCGATCGCCGAGGCGCAGGCCAGCGCGGCGGGGGTCGCGGCGAGCGGTCTGCCGCAGATCTCGG
>JAATGA010000291.1 GCA_015654855.1 Rhodobacterales bacterium | reverse complement strand
GCGGCACGGCGTCCAGTTCCAGCCGGATGCCGAGGCCGCCCTTATCGCCCATCTCGTCCGCCGAGCAGGTCAGGCCGGCGGCGCCCATCTCCTGGATGGAAATGACCGCGCCCGAGGCCATCAGTTCGAGGAAGGCCTCCAGCAGACGCTTTTCGGTGAAGGGGTCGCCGACCTGAACGGTGGGGCGCTTTTCCTCGATCGTATCGTCGAACTCGGCCGAGGCCATGGTCGCGCCGCCCACGCCGTCGCGCCCCGTTTTCGCGCCCAGATAGACGACGGGCATCCCGACGCCCGAGGCTGCCGAATAGAAGATCTTGTCGGTATCGGCCAGGCCTGCGGCGAAGGCGTTCACCAGGCAGTTGCCGTTATAGGCGGCGTGAAAGCGCACCTCGCCCCCCACGGTCGGCACGCCGAAAGCGTTGCCGTAGCCGCCGATACCCTCGACTACGCCCTTGACGATATGGGCGGTCTTCGGATGCGAGGGCACGCCGAAGCTGAGTGCGTTCATCGCCGCGATCGGCCGCGCGCCCATGGTGAAAACGTCGCGCAGGATGCCGCCGACGCCGGTCGCCGCGCCCTGATAGGGCTCGATATAGGACGGGTGGTTGTGGCTCTCCATCTTGAAGATCACCGCCTGGCCGTCGCCGATGTCGACCACGCCCGCGTTCTCGCCCGGGCCGCAGATGACCTGCGGGCCGGTGGTCGGCAATTTGCGCAGGTGGATCTTGGACGATTTATAAGAGCAATGCTCGTTCCACATCGCCGAGAAGATGCCGAGTTCGGTGAAGCTCGGCACCCGGCCGATGATGTCGAGAATGCGCTGGTATTCGTCGGCTTTCAGACCATGCGAGGCGATCAGCTCGGGGGTGATTTCGGGTTCCTGCATGGCCATTCCCTTCGGGTTTGCTCGTCGCGCGATCCCCGGTGCAAAAGGGGCCGCGCCGCGGATCGGTTCGGGCCTGCGTTGTAAGGTGCGACCGGCGGCGGGGGAAGACCGGAAATGCCCCGGCCCGCGGTCCGGGCGACGGGTCGCCGGCGCGGGCCACGGGGCGCGTGCGGACATCCCCTGGCGCTCGCCGAAAGGCCCTTTGCGTCCTGGCAAGGCGGGGCGCGTGGATGTCGCGGACAGGATTTCCCTTGCGTGCCCTGCGAAGAGGTGATTCGCGCTGTCGCGTTCAGGCGATACAGCGGCGATTTTCTCCGATTGGAGCCAAACATGCAGATCGCGGAAAATTACGCCCGAAATATAAGCTAAGTTGTGACGGCGGGCGGAAAATAAAAAAAAGGCCGAGCAGAAGCTCGGCCCAAGTCCAACAGGGAGGTATGAGGGAAATGGGAGAAAGTCTCTCAATCGCCCTCGTCTGTCGATTTAGGGGGGCGCACGATTCCCTTCAAGTCAAATTGGCATGTTCGCGGCACATAGTTGTTATGTGTTGCACGCATGGCATACTTTTGTATGCCGAAAGCTCCGTTATCGCAAACAGCGGCAGGCCCTGTCGGGGCTGCGCCCGCCGTATGGCGGCGCGCGCATGTCGGGATGGGATGGCTGGGTTTCGCGGATCGCCATTCGCGAGGGCTGCCACCCGAGCCTGCGGGCGAAAGCCGGGGCGCAGTCGTAAGGATTTCCGCCGCCCGCAAATCCGCACTGCGGGAAGGCTGGCCTCAGGCCTCGTGCTTCTTGCGATAGGCGAAGATTTCCTCGCTGACGAAATCGCGGAAGGCCGCGACGCGCTTGGAATGCCGCAATTCCTCGGGATAGGCGAGAAACAGCGGGATCTCGCCCGATTCCACATCCGGCAGGACGCGGATCAGATGGGGGAAATCCTCGACCACATAATCCGGCAGCACGCCGATGCCGACATGGTTCAGCACGCCCTGCAACACGCCGAAGTAGTTGTTGACGTGCAGGACCGAGGGGATGTCGTTGGCCATCAGCTCGGCCACCAGCGCCGCGCCGGCGGCGACCTGGGGGGTGCCCGAATGTTGCGAGACCAGGCGGTGGGTCTTGAACTCGGCCATGGTCTTCGGCGTGCCGTGTTCGGCCAGATAGTCGGGTGTCGCGTAAAGCCGCATACGGATGTTCATCAGCCGCTTGCGGATCAGGTCGGCCTGGCTCGGCTCTTTCATGCGGATGGCGACATCGGCCTCGCGCATCGGCAGGTCGAGCACCCGCTCTTCCAGCATCAGATCGACCTTCAGCGCCGGATATTTCTTATACAGATGGATCAGCCGGGGCGCGAGCCACAGGGTGCCGAAGCCGGTGGTCGTGGTGACCCGCAGCTCGCCATAAACCTCGTCCTCGCTGTCGCGGATCCGCGCGGCGGTCGCATCCAGCCGCTTGGCCATATGCTGCGTCGCCTCGTACAGCAATTCGCCCGGTTCTGTCAGGATCAGGCCGCGCGCATGGCGGTGGAACAGCGTGACATGCAGGCTTTCCTCCAGCGCGCGGATCTGGCGGCTGACGGCGGATTGCGACAGATGCAGCACCTCGCCCGCATGGGTCAGGCTGCCGCGTTCCGCCACGGCATGAAAAATCCGCAACTTGTCCCAGTCCATGTCAGGCTATCCGTATCCGTCGTTCCAAGCTGCCGCTTAATAACAGACAATGGCGTCTGTAAATGCGCTAAATTGCGCCAGGCGCATATTTGCATTGCATTGCCTGCAAATCAGGCAGAGCGCCGAAGCCTCGGGCGGGACGGGTTGCATCGGGCCGGCTTCATGGGAATGTCACAGGGATTGACGAGGCTTGGCATTCGCGGGCCGCGCAGACGGCCGGGCCGGGGCGGAGGATATATGGACAGATCGGGACTCGCGGCTGAGATCAGCTATGCCGCATCGGCGGAGACGCCGGCGGGCCGGGCGCTGATCCGCGTGATGGAGAACCTGACCGGCCGGCTGTCGCTGATCCGCCGCGCGGCGGGGTATGAGGCGGAGCTGGCCGACGGCCGGTCGTTCTGGCAGGTGATCTGCGACCGCTATGGCCTGTCCTTGCAGGTCGCGGGCGGCAGCCTTGCCAATATCCCGGCCTCGGGGCCGCTGGTGGTGATCGCGAACCATCCCTACGGCATCCTCGACGGGCTGATGATGGGTCATCTGCTGGACATGGCGCGGGGCGATTTCCGCATCCTCGCCAATTCCGTCTTTCGCAAGGCCGAGGCGCTGGACCGCGTTATCCTGCCGGTGAATTTCGACGAGACGAAAGAGGCCATGCGCCAGAACCTGGAAACCAGGGCGATGGCGCTGGACTATCTGGCGGGGGGCGGCTGCATGGGGATTTTCCCCGGCGGCACGGTGTCGACGGCGGCGAAACCGTTTTCGCGCCCGATGGACCCCGGCTGGCGCACCTTCACCGCGAAGATGATCGCGCGCTCGGATGCCGCGGTGGTGCCGGTCTATTTCGACGGCCACAACTCGCGCCTGTTCCAGATCGCGAGTCATGCCAGCATGACCCTGCGGCTTGGCCTGCTGATCAAGGAATTCCGGTCGCGCATCGACGCCCCGGTGCGGGTGGTGGTGGGCGAGCCGATCCCGGCCGCGCGGCTGGCGCCGCTGAAATCCGACCCGCTTGCGATGATGGATTTTCTGCGATCCGCCACCTATGCGCTTTCGCCCCGTCCGCTTCGGTCCTATGCTTACGGACACGATTTCGCGGCCCGGAAGAAAACCCGCCAAGGGCAGGGCCGCTGCTGAGGAGAGCGGGAATGGCGGTCGGCGTGTTCGATTCGGGCCTGGGCGGCCTGACGGTTCTGGATGCTTTGGAAAAGCGGCTGCCGCAGGTGCCCTTCGTCTATCTTGGCGACAATGCCCATGCGCCCTATGGCGTGCGCACCGCCGACGACATCTACCGCCTGACCTGCGCCGGGGTCGAACGGCTGTGGGACGCCGGCTGCGACCTGGTGATCCTGGCCTGCAACACCGCCTCCGCCGCCGCGCTGAAGCGGATGCAGGAGACCTGGATCCCAAAGGACAAGCGGGTGCTCGGCGTCTTCGTCCCCCTGATCGAGGCGCTGACCGAGCGGCAATGGGGCGACAATTCCCCCCCGCGCGAGGTGGCGGTGAAGACCGTGGCCCTGTTCGCCACGCCCGCGACGGTGGCGAGCCGGGCGTTCCAGCGCGAACTCGCCTTCCGTGCCGTTGGGGTGGATGTCGAGGCGCAGCCCTGCGGTGGCGTCGTCGATGCGATCGAGGCGGGCGATGAAATCCTGGCAGAGGCGCTGGTCAAATCGCATGTCGAGGCCCTGCTGCGCCGGATGCCGAGGCCCGAGGCCGCGATCCTTGGCTGCACGCATTATCCGCTGATGGAGACGGTGTTCCAGAAGGCGCTCGGCCCGGACGTGAAGGTCTATTCCCAGCCCCGCCTCGTCGCCTCGGCCACCGACGACTACCTGAAACGCCGGCCGGAGTTTCTGGGGGCGGGCACCGCGCGGGACTATCTGACGACCGGCGATCCTGACAGTGTCGGCGCCCATGCGACGCAGTTCATGCGGCGCGGCATCCGGTTCCGCGCGGTCTGACGCGAGCGGCCTCCGGGCCGCGCCGATGCCTAACGGCAAAGCGCCGCCGCCGCCGCCGTCCATGCGGCCGTTTCAAGCCCGTAGTTGAACGAGTAAAGCACGATCGTGCGCGGCGGCAGCAGGTTTTGCAGTGCCTGGCGACAATTGGGGCAGGGCGACATCTCGATATAGATCGCCTTGATGTCGGGGATGCCGTCGCAATCCTCGATCGCGTTCCACAGCGCCGTCAACTCGCCATGGGCGCAGGCGGCCGAGTTCTGTTCGCTGATGCTCTGCTTGCTTTTGTCGAAAAACGGGATGCGGATGCGGCTGTTGCCGAAAACATTGTCGACGCCCCGGTCGGGGTGGTTGAAGATGACATAGGAACAGCAGGAGGCGGGGCCGATCCCGGCGATGCCGGCCGAAGTCTTGCGTTTCATCGCGAGACATTCGCGCACCGCCACATGCGGGCTGTTCTTGTCGTAGGGAACTTTCATAAGCAGCATTTCGGGCCTCGGAAAAATGATTGGATGCGGAATGATGGCCGGCTGCGATGCGCATCGCCGCAGGGGGGCGTTGCCGCGCATCTCGTCCCGGCAGCATCCGGCGGCTTTGCGCTGCGGTCAAGCGCGGCGTGCGGGCGGGCCGGAACGGCGGCGCGGGGCAAAGTTCGCTTGAATCGGCGGCGGGGCTGCGGCATCACCCGTGATGCGAAGCATCGGAAAGGTCGCGCCCATGACACAACGCATCGCCATCCTCGGCGCCTCCGGCTACACCGGGGCCGAACTCGTCCGCCTGATCGCCACCCATCCGAAGATGCGGATCGTGGCGCTGTCGGCGGATCGCAAGGCCGGGCTGACCATGGCCGAGGTCTTTCCCTTCCTGCGCCACCTCGATCTGCCGCCGCTGGTGAAGATCGACGAGATCGACTTTGCCCAGGTCGATCTGTGCTTCTGCGCCTTGCCCCATGCGACGACGCAGGAGGTCATCGCGAAACTGCCGAAGGATCTGCGCATTGTCGATCTGTCGGCCGATTTCCGGCTGCGCGATCCGGCGGACTACGAGAAATGGTATGGCAAGCCGCATGTCGCGCCGGAGCAGCAGAAAGAGGCCGTCTACGGGCTGACCGAGTTCTATCGCGACGAGATCCGCAAGGCCCGGCTGGTGGCGGGCACCGGCTGCAACGCGGCGACCGGGCAATATGCCCTGCGCCCGCTGATCGCGGCCGGGGCGATCGACCTCGACGACATCGCCATCGACCTGAAGGCCGGGGTTTCCGGTGCGGGCCGCAGCCTGAAGGAAAACCTGCTGCACGCCGAATTGTCGGAAGGCACCTATGCCTATTCCGCCGGTGGCAAGCACCGCCACCTGGGCGAGTTCGACCAGGAATTCTCGAAGATCGCCGGACGCCCGGTGCTGGTGCAGTTCACCCCGCACCTGCTGCCGATGAACCGGGGCATCCTCGCCACCGTCTATGTGAAGGGCGATCCGGCGCGGGTGCACGAGACGTTGTTCGACGCCTATGTGGCCGAGCCGTTCATCGAGGTGCTTCCTTTTGGCGCACTCCCCTCGACAAGGGATATCCGCGGCTCCAACTTCTGTCATATCGGGGTGATCGGCGACCGGATTCCAGGGCGCGCCGTGATCGTGGCGGTGCTGGACAATCTGACCAAGGGTTCCTCGGGCCAGGCCATCCAGAACGCCAACCTGATGCTGGGCATCGAGGAGACGACGGGGCTGATGCTGGCCCCCGTTTTCCCGTAACGCCTCGCCAATAACGAGCCAGGCGGCCAGGGGCCGCCGAGCGAGGGATGATGAAAGGGCTGAAAAAGCAGCGCCGGATCCAGATCATCGTGCTGGCCTTCGTCGCCATGGCGGCGACGACGGCGCTGGTCGGTTACGGGTTCCGCGACGGGATCAACCTGTTCCGCTCGCCGACCCAGGTTGCCGAACAGGCGCCGGGGCCGGATGAGGTGTTCCGCCTCGGCGGGCTGGTCGAGGAGGGATCGCTGCTGCGCGGGCAGGGCGAGACGGTCCGGTTCCGCGTGACCGACGGCGCGGCCTCGGTTCCGGTGGATTACACCGGCATCCTGCCGGACCTGTTCGACGAGGGTCAGGGCATGATCGGCACCGGCAGCCTTGTCGATGGCACCTTCGTCGCGACCGAGATCCTCGCCAAGCACGACGAAAGCTATATGCCGAAAGAGGTGGTGGACGCGCTGAAGGAACAGGGCGTCTACAAGGAACCCGAAAGCTGATCGGGCGGGTTCGGGGACGCGCCCCGGACGGAAGGGAAGGGGGGCTGCTTATGACCTGAATGTGGGTGCCCATGTTGGTTCTGTACGAGAATCTGTTTAGATCACACGAGAGACATGTAGCGTCCTCTAATGATACCAATGTCTTTTGCGAAGTGGCGATCCTCTTATGATTCATGCCTATCCGTGCTTGTTTCCCTCCTGGCGATGACGTCTATTATCCATGCCCGTGAGTTTATTACAAGTAGTCCTACATCTATGTATGTGCCTTGGGGTATCATCACCTAAATGTCCATCCAAACTAGATGTCTCTTATATCTTACAATATCTTTCGGGATCCCCCCAGCAAGCCGTCTAGTTCACCCTCCTC
>JAATGA010000376.1 GCA_015654855.1 Rhodobacterales bacterium | reverse complement strand
TGCAGATCCCGGTTGTACGCCAAGGGCAAACCCTTCAACGTCGCCAGCAAGCCGGCGTGATCGCCGATCAGCCGACCGGCCTTGCCGCGGGTCAGCTCGGCAACGTCGGGGTTCTTCTTCTGCGGCATGATCGAGGAGCCGGTGGTCCATTTGTCCGACAGCCGCACGAAGCGGAACTGGGCCGAGGACCAGATCACCAGTTCCTCGGCGAAACGGCTCAGGTGCATGGCGCAGATGGCCGAGGACGACAGGAACTCCAGTGCGAAGTCGCGGTCCGACACGGAATCGAGGCTGTTGGCCGTCGGCCGGTCGAAGCCCAGCTCCCTCGCCGTCATATGCCGGTCGATGGGGAAGGAGGTCCCGGCGAGCGCCGCGGCCCCCAGGGGGGATTCGTTCATCCGTGCCCGCGCATCGGCAAAACGGCTGCGGTCGCGGCCCAGCATCTCGACATAGGCGAGCATGTGGTGGCCCCATGTCACCGGCTGCGCAGTTTGCAGATGGGTGAAGCCCGGCATGACCATATCGGCCCCGGCCTCAGCCTGGGCGAGGAAGGCCTTCATCAGCGCCGTCAGCCCGGAAATCGCCGCGTCGCACTGGTCGCGGACCCAGAGCCGGAAGTCGACCGCCACCTGGTCATTGCGCGAGCGCGCCGTGTGCAGGCGCTTGCCGGCCTCGCCCACGATCTCGGTCAGCCGGGCCTCGACGTTCATATGGATGTCCTCGCGGTCCTCGCGGAACTCGAAACGCCCGGCCTCGATCTCTGACAAGACCGTGAGCAAGCCTTCCCGAATGACCTGCGCATCGCTATCGCTGAGGATGCCCGTGGCCGCCAGCATCGCGGCATGGGCGCGGGATCCGGCGATGTCCTGGGCGTAGAGCCGCTTGTCGAAACCGATGGAGGCGTTGATCGCGGTCATGATCGCGTCGGGCCCTTCGGCAAAGCGGCCGCCCCACATGGCGTTGGCGGCGGAAGAGCGGTCGGATGCGGACATGGGAGACCTTCGTGAAGCTCGGGATGCGGATGTTGCTGGCGGTCGTTTATACCGCCCTGAGTTTCGGTGCAAATCCGGCAATGGCCGGGGGGCTGGCCGATCTGCGTGCGGGCGACATGAAAAAGCTGGTGCTGCACGATGCGCCGAAGCCGCTGCCCGAGGCCGCGCTGCTGGACGCCGACGATGCGCCCCGCACCCTGGGGGAGTATCGCGGGCGGTGGATCGTGCTGAACTTCTGGGCCACCTGGTGCGCCCCCTGCCGGCGCGAGATGCCCTCGCTCGACAGGTTGCAGACGGCGTTGCCGGATCTGGCGGTGGTGCCGGTCGCCACGGGACGCAACCCGGTGGAGTCGATCCGGCGGTTCTATGAAGAGGCCGGCATCGCCAACCTGCCTGTCCTGCGCGACCCGACCTCGGCCTTCGGGCGGGAGATGGGGGTTCTGGCCCTGCCGGTGACGGTGATCGTCGATCCCGAGGGACGCGAGGTCGCCCGCCTGATCGGCGATGCCGACTGGGACAGCCCCGAGGCGCTGACCATGCTGAAGGCCCTTGCGGCGCGCGACTGAGTCACACCGCCCCGTTTGCCTGAGCGACCTGCCCGATTTTGCCCGGTAGACAGCCAGAATTCCTTCGGCCACAATTCCTTTGTTCTTCCGGCCGCGAAAGCCGGCCTTTTCACAACCGATTTCAGACGGAAACGCATATGCAATACGAAGCCATGTTGTTCGGCATTCGCGGGATCGCGCAATCAATCAAGACCGCCGAGATTTCGCTGCAACTAAAGCCCGTCGACACGGCCCCCGGCAAGGTCGACAACGATCTGCGCGTGCTGGTCGGCCAGATGGACAGCTGGACTGCCCGGATCAGGCTCTGGCAGCGCGAGATACGCAGCCGGGCCAATATGAACGACATGATCCGGCAACCCCAGGGGCCGCGCGGTCCGGCAAGCTATTCCCAGCGGCAAAGCCACCAGAGCCATGCCGACAACCTGCGCAAGCTGCACGAAGAGACGCTGGCCGCCAGCGCGGCCCTGGCCGCTCTGGTGGCCGCGCTTGGCCGGGGCCTGGGACCTGAAGCCAAATCGCTTGAGGCGATCTCGTCGGCGCTGGAAAGCATGATGCAGGCGCATACGAAAAAGCTCGACGTGCAGGATTTTCAGGTCAAGAAAACCGGCGAGAGCATCATCGCCCAGATCCGCCAGGTCGACCCGCTCGGCAGCAGCGGCCTGGATATGAGCAGCCCCGTCGACATGTTCACCCTGCTTCTGGGCGTGTTCGTTCTGGTTCGCCTGGTTCAGAAACGGCTGACCGGCAAGTGATCAGCCCCCGACCTCGGCATGGCGCGGACAGGTGACGAGGTGGTCGTTGACCATGCCCGTCGCCTGCATGAAGGCATAGACGATGGTCGGGCCGCAGAATTTGAACCCCTCGGCCTTCAGCGCCTTCGACATGGCGCGGGATTCGGGCGATTCGGTCTGTGCGGCCGAGATCGCGCCCAGGCGGTTCACGATCGGCCGCCCGCCTGTGAAATTCCACAGGAAGGGCGAAAAGCCCTCACGCTGCTCGATCCGCAGAAAGGCGCGGGCGCCGGCTATGGTGCCCTCGATCTTGCCGCGATGGCGGACGATGCCCGGATCGGCCAGCAGGCGCGCAACCTCGGCCTCGCCCCAGGTGGCGATGACCTCGGGGCGGAAACCGACGAAGGCCGCGCGGAACGCCTCGCGCTTGCGCAGGATGGTGATCCAGGCCAGCCCGGCCTGAAAACCGTCGAGGATCAGCTTCTCGAACAGCGCGCGCCCGTCATATTCGGGCACGCCCCATTCGGTATCGTGATAGGCGACGTATAGCGGATCGGTGCCGCACCATGGGCAGCGACCGGAGGCGGAGTCCCGGGTCATGCGCGATAGTCCGTCAAATTAGAACAAAATCAGAAAGTTCACTTCGCCTTAACCCGGGGGACGGCAGCTTGTCTATCGGCGGATGAAGTCAACGGGGCGGAACATGGGGTTTACAGGGGACAGCCCGGCGAAGGACGCGGTGGCAGGCTTCGACAGTCCTCTGGCCGTCGCGATTTCGATGCAGGATCGCGAAACGATGGCCCTCGTGCAGGATGCGGTGATCAACCGGCGGGTGCGCATGGCCTGGCAGCCGGTGGTTGCCGCGACCGACCCCGGGCGTGTCGCCTTCTACGAAGGGTTGATCCGGGTGCTGGACCCGATGGCGCGCGTCATCCCCGCAAAGGATTTCTTCCCGGCGGTCGAGAATTACGAACTCGGTCGCGAACTTGATTGCCTCGCGCTGGAAATGGGGCTGGCGGTGCTGGCCGAACACGCCGATTTGCGGATCTCGATCAACATGTCGGCGCGGTCCATCGGCTATCCCCGCTGGCTGGCGGTGCTGAAATCCGGGCTGGCCACCTGTTCCACGGCGGGTGAACGGCTGATCCTCGAAATCACCGAAAGCTCGGCCATGTTGGTGCCGGAACTGGTGGTGTCCTTCATGGCCGAGTTGCAAAGCCGGGGCATCGCCTTCGCGCTGGACGATTTCGGCGCGGGCTATACCGCCTTTCGCTATTTCCGCGATTTCTACTTCGACATCCTGAAGATCGACGGCCAGTTCATCCGCAACGTCCACCAGGACGCGGACAACCAGGTCCTGGTGGCGGCCCTTCTGTCCATCGCCCGGCATTTCGACATGGTCTGCGTGGCCGAGGCCGTCGAAACCCCGGAAGAGGCCGCCTGGCTCGCGGCCCTGGGGGTGGAGCTGTTGCAGGGGTATGCTTTCGGCGCGCCGGAAATCCGGCCCGTCTGGGCCGTGACCGAGGGGCGGCGATCCGCCTGATCGCAGGCTCCGCGACATCGGCGCGGCGCGTTTTCTTCGTTCCCGCCAGGGTCGTCCGGTATGATCCCGCCGCGCGTCGGACAGCCCTGGAAACTTGCGACCCTCGCCGAACTTGCCCTTGACCTCGCCCTCGCCGCCGCCAATCTGGTGCCAACGCGCATTGCGCGGTTTCCAGGGAGAGGATCTTCACTCATGACCAACGTCGTTATCGTTTCGGCGGGCCGCACCGCCGTCGGCAGCTTCAACGGTTCATTCGCGGCAACCCCGGCGCATGAACTGGGCGCGGCAGTGATCGAGGCGGTTGTCGCCCGCGCCGGGCTCGACAAGGCCGAGGTCGAGGAAACCATCCTGGGCCAGGTGCTGACCGCCGGTCAGGGCCAGAACCCCGCCCGCCAGGCCGCGATCCGCGCCGGCCTCGCGAAAGAGGCCAGCGCATGGAGCCTCAACCAGGTCTGCGGCTCGGGCCTGCGGGCCGTGGCGCTTGGGGCACAGCATGTGCAACTGGGGGACGCGAATATCGTCGTCGCCGGCGGTCAGGAAAGCATGTCGCTGTCGCCCCATGTCGCGCATCTGCGGGCCGGGCAAAAGATGGGCGACCTGAACTTCATCGATTCGATGATCCGCGACGGGCTGTGGGACGCCTTCAACGGCTATCACATGGGCATCACCGCCGAAAATGTCGCGAGCCAGTGGCAAATCAGCCGCGAGCAACAAGACGAATTCGCGCTGGCCAGCCAGAACAAGGCCGAGGCCGCGCAAAAGGCCGGCAAGTTCAGGGACGAGATCATCCCCTTCACGCTGAAGACCCGCAAGGGCGACGTGGTGGTCGACCAGGATGAATACATCCGCCACGGCGCGACGCTGGAGGGGATGCAGAAGCTGCGCCCCGCCTTCACCAAGGACGGCACCGTTACCGCCGCCAATGCCAGCGGCATCAACGACGGCGCCGCCGCCGTGGTGCTGATGACCGAGGCCGAAGCCGCCCGCCGCGGGCTGCAACCGCTCGCACGCATC